>JAHRAM010000115.1 GCA_020027305.1 Acidimicrobiia bacterium
TCACATAGAGCTGTGGGATTTCCTTGATAGGCGTATGAAGGTTCATTTCCACACTTGAGTTGTTGTTCGGTTTGCGGTCTAGCTGTTGTTGGAGTCGGGGCTTGAGTTGACGGGGTTGGAGCCTGAGTTGGTGGAGAAGATTCTGGTTCAGTAGATGAGTCGCTATTTGTATCTTCTTTAGAGTTAGAAAAATTTGAAGCTGCTTCTCGAGTATTAGCTTCTTCAGAAAAAACAGTGGCAGAATGGTTACATGCACTTACAAGGATTACAAACCCTCCAACAATTAAAAACATTTTTAGCGCCTTCATCTTTGAACCCATCACTACATTTCTCTTCTCACACTTTATGTTGTTTCAAATACTTAGTTTGTTACATTAAAAGTCTGTTATTGGTATCTTTAAGCACTCTTTAGCATTGCTTATTTTTAGCTCTTTGCTTGTTTTCGTTTTTTGGATGCTTACTAATTGAGCGCTTTTTTAAATTCTGCCAATAGCTTAGCTGTCTTTTTAGGGCTTTTGTTCGCAAGAAGTTTTTTAACTAGAACAGACCCCACAATAACCCCATCTGCCACTTCAACTGCCTTAGCTGCTTGTTCAGGAGTGGAAATTCCCACCCCCACAAGAACTGGAGTGTCTGTAACCTGTTTAAGCCTTTTAGCAATTTCTGTGGCACTTGTAGCTAAGGTTTCTTGTTCCCCTGTTACCCCAAGCAAGCCAACGGCATAAACAAACCCAGTTGATGATGTGGCAATTCTTTCTAACCTATCATCACTGGCAGTTGGGGCAGCCAAAAGGATAGTGGCAATTTCAGCTTGGCGACCTGCCTCTAGCCAGTTGCTTGATGCCTCAAAAGGCATGTCGGCAAGAATGCCACCGCTAAAACTATATGTTTTTAAGTCAGCACTAAAGTTTGCCAAGCCTCTACGATAGGCAATGTTATAGTAGGTCATAGCTATCACAGGAACTTTAAGTTTTAGCTCTGCAACTTTTTTGAAAATATTGTCAGGTGTTGTTCCAGCTGAAAGGGCTATGTCGTTTGCTTCACATATAATTGGGCCATCCATAACGGCATCAGAAAATGGAATTCCAACCTCAACAGCATCTGCCCCAACATCTTCAAACGCCTGCAAGGTTTCTTCCCAACCTTGAATGCCTCCAGTTATAAAAGGTACAAGCAGTTTTTGCCCATTTTGGCATTTTTGCTTTAGTTCGACTTCTAGATTTTTAAGCATTTCAAATGTTCCATCATTTGGTCAACATCTTTGTCGCCTCTACCCGAAAGGTTTAGAAGCACCATTTTATTCTTGAATGCCGAATTTTTGGCTTCCAAGTCTTTTACTATATATGCCAATCCATGCGCAGGTTCAAGGGCTGGAATTATTCCTTCTTTTTGTGTCATCAACTGAAAAGCAGAAATAACTTCTTCATCGGTCACGTTTACATATCTTGCCCTTTTGCTAGCAGCTAAGGCAGCATGTTCTGGGCCAACCCCTGGATAGTCTAAGCCAGCAGAAATTGATTTTGCCTCTAAGACCTGCCCCCACTCATCTTGGAGCAATTGTGTCATTGACCCATGAAGCACACCTGGGTCGCCTTTTGTGAGAGAAGCTCCACCTGCTGGTTCAACTCCTACTAACTCCACATCTGGAATGTCTAGAAATTCAGAAAATATTCCAATGGCGTTAGAACCTCCGCCTACACATGCCACCACAATATCAGGGAGTCGACCAAATTGTTCTTGGCACTGTATTTTAGATTCTTTGCCGATTATGGATTGTAGTTCTCTTACCATCATTGGATATGGGTGTGGACCCATCACAGAACCCAAACAATAGTGAGTGTTTTTAACATTTGTCACCCAATCACGAAGAGCTTCATTGATAGCATCTTTTAGGGTTTTGCTTCCAGTTTTAACTGGAATAACTTCCGCTCCCAGCAGCTCCATCCTAAAAACATTGAGTTCTTGACGCATCATATCTACCTCACCCATATATACGACACACTCCAACCCAAAAACTGCAGCTGCTGTAGCAGTTGCAACCCCATGTTGCCCAGCTCCTGTTTCTGCGATTATACGGTTCTTGCCCATTTTCACAGCGAGCAGGGCTTGTCCTAAAACATTGTTGATTTTATGTGAGCCTGTATGATTTAAATCTTCCCGTTTCAAAATTAGCTCACACCCCAACTCAGTTGAAAGGGTTTTTGCTTGGGTGATGGGTGTGGGCCTGCCAGCAAAATTAGCAAGTAAATTATCTAGTGTTGCACGAAATTCAACGTCTGCCCACGACTCTTTAAATGCCTCTTCTAATTCTTCACAAGCAGGCACGAGCGTTTCAGGGATAAATCTTCCACCAAATTCATCAAAAAACCCATCAATAGTCGGGGCATTTTTAATTTCGCTCATACAATTACACCCTTTGTCAATTTCGGGGAGTTTTTAATATTTGATGCTTTTCAATTTTGCTCATATTCTCTCTTTTGCAATTTTTTAGCTTGAGGGACATTTTTTATCTTCAAAAAGTCTTCAGTTAAGAGTTTAAAGACTAATTGCTTAATCTGTATTTGATTATTAAACACTTATAATAAATCGGCTTCCCAATCGTATGGCTGCTTATCAGGTAAATGCTCATCACTAGTTGAGTCAGTTGCCATAGAGTTGTGATTTGTTTTGGTTCCTTCTTCTTCAGGGGAATTGTTGCCAGAAAGATTTTCACTAGCTTCAGCCACCGCCGCAACAAACTCTTTAATAGCAATAGGGTCTTTTTTACCCTTTTGAATTGTGCCCGCTTTACTTTCACGCGATATTTCTACACCAGTTGAAACATCTACCCCCCACGGCCTCACCCTTTTTATGGCATCGCCTACATTATTTGCGGTCAGCCCTCCAGCAAGCATAATCTTTATGCCCGATGGTGCATTGTCTGCTTGTTCCCAATCAAAAACTTTTCCCGAACCTGGAACTGGGGCATCAATCAGCACTATATCTGCTTGCCAGTCTTTTGCATTTATTAATTGCTCTGAACCACCTGTAAAACCTTTTATTACATAGGGAACACGATCTTTTATCCACTTTGTTTCTTCTGGAGTTTCGTTTCCGTGAAGCTGAACTGCCTTGAGGGATACCTTGTCGGCGATTTTCACTACATTTTCTTTGTCTTGGTTTTGAAAAACCCCAACTGTCAAAACCCCCCTTGGCAATCTAGCAGTAATGTCAGCAGATGTCGCTCGGTCAATCTGTCGTGGAGAAGGTGCAAACACAAATCCCAATGCATCAGCGCCCATCGCAACAGCACTCAGCCCATCCTCTTTTGAGGTGATACCACAAACTTTTATAAATACTCGCACTTATTTTTCAGCTGTTTTATTTCTTCAGCTATTTTTAAATTTTACATTTGAAAATTGCCCTAGCTCGCTTTTTAATTTTCATATTTTTCTTGTCTAAAGAAAAGATCAAAAGAAGGCACAACCAAAAATAGCTAAAAAATATCAAGTGGAGCCACAAGAAAATGCCTTTTAGTGAAAGTGTTTACAGCGAGTAGTAAATAAAGAATGCAGACGACTAAAAGAGTGAACCAAAAGGAGTAAAAGTAGAAGAATGGGAGCAAAAGAATAGAACTAAAAAATTAGGGGCAAAGTAACGAAACTAAAAAATTAAAAGTGAAGAGCGGTAGCAAAAAAATGACGCCAACTAAAAACACAGAACTAAAAAATTAAGAGTAAAAGAATGAAACTAGAAGAATGAGAGCAAAAAATGATATCAATTAAGAACACGAGGCACAAAATTAAAAGTAAAAAGCAAGAGAGTAAAAAGGGGTATGGGAAAGGAAGCTAAAATGACAAAAAGCTAACCACACCCCTTTTAAATTTTCTAAATTTAAATTGTCTAAATTTAAATTTAAATTTTTTCAATAAATAGATTTTTCAATTTGTTTTCAATTGATTTTTCAATTTATTAATTGTTAAATTACTTGTGTTTTTTATGTATTCATTGTGACCATATATTCAGTATGGTCTAGGGGTGAGACAATTTTTTACAAATTTTTTACAATCGCAGAAAAATTTAAGAAAGCAATGATTTTAAGGCTGCAGGTGGATCGTCTGCCTTCATCAAATGCTCCCCCACCAAAACTGCGTTATATCCAGCATCTGCAATTTCACGAACTGCCTTGCCAGAATTAATACAAGAGGCAGCTATTGAAATAACGTCATTATGAATTTGAATCGCCAACTCTAATGCTCTATCGGGATACTCTTCAAATGTTTTTAGGTCACGCTGGTTCACCACCACGCAAAACTCACCTATTGGCAATGTATCGCGTAGAGCAAGAGTTTTTCGCACCTCGTTTTTATTGTGCGCTTCAATTATGGAATCTAGCCCTAGTCTAGATGCTATTTGTGCAAGATTGATTATCTCTGGGTAATCTAAGGCCGCAACAATAAGCAATACTGCACTCGCTCCTGCATTAAACGCATCAACTATATCAAGCCCTGACATTGTGAAATCTTTTCTGAGTATGGGAAGAGTTGTGTCCCCTTCAACCGCCTTAAGATCATTTAGAGAACCCTTAAAAAATTCCTCATCGGTTAAAACTGAAATAGCACTAGCGCCAGCCATTTCAAAGTCTTTTGCCAATTCAGCAAGCTCGCTTGAATTTTTGGCTTCCCCCGCTTTATTTGTTACACCAAAATCGCCCTTTGAAGGCGACTGCCGTTTTATCTCCGCAATTATTTTTATGTCTGGGTTTCTAACGCCATCATTTAAAGTATGAGTTCCTTTTTCAAATTTGAGTGCCTTATTAAATTGAAAAGATTTCTCTGGTTTTGCTTTTTCTTTCGCTAACTCAAACAGTTCTTCAAAATTGCGGTTTTCCATATCAGCGATTGCCCGCTTTCTGTGGAATGCAACTATTTCATCAAAATATGGCCTCATTATTATTTATTATTTGAATGCCGCAATCACAGGTGCGTGATCTGAGGGCTTGTTGTCATCTGATTTTGAGCTTGAGTTTGAAGGGCT
Organism: Acidimicrobiia bacterium; assembly: GCA_020027305.1. Lineage (GTDB taxonomy): Bacteria > Actinomycetota > Acidimicrobiia > Acidimicrobiales > Hopanoidiivorantaceae > JAHRAM01. The sequence goes on from JAHRAM010000115.1 coordinate 5,017, forward strand.
AATAAATTTGTCTTTTCTAGCATTTAAGTCAACGGTTGTCCAAGCAAGTTTTTTTACCAAATCCTCACTTGCCAATATGTGGTCTATTCGCATTCCTTGGTTATTTTGAAATTTCATATTTGTATAGTCCCAAAAGGTGAAAATGTTTTCAGCCTTGGGGTGTTTATAACGGAATACATCTGTCAACCCTGCCTTCACTACCCCTGACCATGCCTTCCGTTCATCATCGCTAGTATGGGTTTTCCCCTTGTATGCTTTTTCATTCCAAACATCAATACCAGTTGGAGCAACATTGAAATCGCCCACAACTGCAATCTTTTTTACTCCATCGGCAAGTCGCTTGGCAACAGATTTCTTTAGCCAATCTAACCAGTTCAGCTTGTAGAAATAATGGTCGTGCCCGACTTCTCTACCATTGGGGGTGTAAGCACTTGCCACAAGCACTCCCCCACATTCTGCCCAAATAAATCGAGCGTCTGGATCTTCATTTTTTCCATGTCGTAGCCCAGCTTCAACATTTTTTATTCCAACCCGCGACAAAATAGCTACGCCGTTGAATCCGTAATTAGCCTTGCCTTTTTCTTCGCCGTAGTGTGCCACTTCATAACCTAGCTTTTTGACTTGGGTAGCGGCAATGGTTTCAAACCCTTCATTATCAATCTTGGTTTCCTGCAAGCACAAAATATCTGGCTGGGCGATTTCTAACCAAGCCAGCAGTCGAGGTAACCTGGCACGGATGCCATTTACATTCCAAGTCGTGAGGGTAAACATACTTATATTTTAGATTAGAACTGCTTGTAGCCATTGACAGAATCTATTACTCATTTGTAATGCTTTTTGGCCTGCAATGTTTCTTTTATGGTGTTGCATTACAATGCTTATATTGTAAGATTTTTGTTTAATAACTTTTTATTGTCAATTCTTTAAAATATATCTACATGCTTGCCACAATTTGCTTTCTTGCACGAACCATCGGCAGGCTTTCTCGTCTCTTTGGGCGTGGTGGTGGAACTAGCCTGCCTGGAAAAATTGCACTTCGCCTCTATCCTTCCATTGCTAGTGAACTCACAAGTGGAAAATATGTGATTCTAATTTCAGCAACAAATGGAAAGACTACGACCACAAATCTTCTTGCGGGCATTTTAACTGAGGCTGGAAATGATGTGGTAACAAATTCTGAGGGTGCGAATTTGATGTCGGGTATTGTTACAGCGCTTTTAAAAAGACAAAATAAGAAAAAGAGTGGCAGTGGGGCAAGTCAAACTTCAGGTGAAAAATTTGCAATTTTAGAGGTGGATGAAGCTGTATTGCCTATCGCTATTGATTCCCTGTCGCCCAAACTAATTGTGCTTGGAAATTTGTTTCGCGACCAATTAGATCGCTATGGAGAAGTTGAACTTCTTGTTTCTAGCTGGCAAGAACAAATTCCAAGCGGGCGAACCATGCCAAAGATTGTTGCCAATGCCGATGATCCGCTTATTATTTCTGCCCTGCTTCCAAAATTGAAAAATCTTAATGAAAAAGAAAAGATACCGCAAAAGATTTTTTTCTACGGGCTTGAAGATAAAAGCATTGGAAGAGTTGAGCCACCCCTTATTTATGATTCATATGGCTGTAGAGAGTGCAACACGACGTTGAGTTATGAATTTTATAGCGTTGGTCACCTAGGAAAATGGAGTTGTGATAAATGCGGGTTAGAAAATTGCCCGTGGAACCGCCCTACGCCTGATTTTCAAATTACAAAAGCGACAACTAGTGGCATCGAGGGGGTCAGCCTTGAAATTGCTTCTAAGCACCCAGATTTTTCTGAGCCATTACACATCACCGCCCCATTGCCAGGATTGCACAATATATATAATGTGGCCGCTGCTTCATCTGCTGCCCTAGCTCTTAACAGCGAATCAGTAAGCATTACACCTCAACACATAGAAAGCGCTTTAAAGAACGCTCCCCGCCGATTTGGACGATTTGAAGAAATCAACACAGAGGATGGAAAATCTATCTTGCTTGTGCTTGCCAAAAACCCTGCTAGTGCAAATGAAAATCTACACACCATCTCTCAGTTCAACTCTAGAGAATTAACAAATGGCAACCCCAACAATGCCAACTTAAATTTCTTGGCTGTGTTGAACGATAAAATCGCAGATGGAAAAGATACCTCATGGATTTGGGATGTTGATTATGAAATGTTAATCCCTTCCTTGAGTTCCATTTGTGTTTCAGGTACCCGCGCAGGAGAACTTGCCCTCCGCTTTCAATATGGTGGGCTACCCGAAGAAAAAATTACACTAGAACAAAATTTGAAAACTGCTTTTCAAATGTGTCTCAAAAACACAGCAGCTGGCGAACGACTTATTGTATTGGTCACCTATACTGCCTTGCTTGAGCTATATGATATCGCACACGAAATGAACCTAGTAGAACCATATTGGAAAAAGAACTGATGGCTTCAGATAAAACGCAAACATTGAAGGTGTGCCATCTCTACCCGAATGAAATGAACACATACGCCGACAGGGGAAATATTGCTGTCTTAAAACGTCGCCTAGAATGGCGTGGATTTAACTTTGCACTAGAAGAATTTGAGATTGGAGACGCCCTAACTGATGCCACTGAATTTGATTTATTTTATATGGGGGGTGGGCAAGACATCAATCAAATTCAAGTGGCAAAAGATTTGGCAGAAACGAAAGCTCAGGCGCTTCACGATGCTTTGCTAGGCAAGGCTGACACTCCTCATTCCATTCCTCCTGTTGGGTTGTTTGTATGTGGTGGCTATCAATTGGCAGGGCATTTTTACAATATTTACGACCAGCAATTAAGAGGCATTGGGGTTCTTGGAGTTCACACCATTCAAAACGAATCTCACCACAACCAACGTCTCACGGGCACTATTAAAATCAAAACAGAATTGCCTACTTCTACATCGCAAAGCTCTCAAAACATTCCGCTTGAAATTGTTGGATATGAAAACCATGCTGGCAGAACCCAAATAATCGATATGTCTCTAGCTGATGAAGAACATACTGAATATAAAGAGAGTGCTTCTAAATCTTTTGGGGAAGTTCTTGTCGGGCATGGAAATAATGGGGCAGATGGAACAGAGGGGGCAATAACTGCCCGAACCATTGGCACATATATTCATGGCCCGCTCCTTCCTAAAAATCCAGAGTTGGCGGATTTGCTAATTGCGTGGGGGTTGGAACACCGCTATGGGGCTAAAGCACAAGAATTGGCCTCCTTAAACAATTCTTTTGCTGAAGTTGCCCGAGCAGAAATTTCTTAATTGCTTGCCAACTTATCGTTAAAAAACTGCCTGCTATAAGTTTTTTGCTTATAAATCTTTTTAACTAGTTAACTGTTGAAAGGACTCAATAACAATTTTTGCCTGAGTTTTTTCATCGCCATCTTCTGGGCGAAGGATGAGTTCAGGATTTTCTGGTGTTTCATAAGGATCATCTACCCCCGTAAAGCCCTTTATTTCACCAGCTTTGGCTTTGGCATACATCCCTTTTGGGTCTCGTTTCATACAAATATCAATAGGGGTATCAATAAAGACTTCCATAAATGGAATCTGTGCGGCGTTGTGTAAATCTCTCGCTAGTTGGCGAGCATTTTTGTATGGGCTAATTAGGGGCACCAATGCCACACACCCAGAATCTGCCATCAAGCGAGCCACCTGTGCAACACGGCGCACATTTTCATCTCTGTCAGCAGGAGAAAACCCTAAATCGGAATTTAGCCCGTGACGTAAATTGTCGCCATCTAACACATAGGAAACCCTTCCCTCTTTCACCAGCAACTCTTCAACTGCCATTGCCACACTAGATTTTCCTGAACCAGACAAACCAGTGAACCAAATGCACCCACCTTTTTGGTTAAGGCTCTTCCAGCGGGCAGCCCTTTCTAGATTTGTCTCATGCCAAACAACAGCGCTATCTTTTTTAGCTGGCTCGTTTGTGGTTTCTGACATGAGCTATTTGCGAATCATCCCTGCTGCAACTGTTCGATTGTTTGATTCATCGACCAAAATAAAACTTCCAGTTGCGCGATTTCTTTGGTATTCATCAACAAAAATAGGTGCTGTGGCGCGAAGTTGAATCCTCCCAATGTCATTGAGCTTGAGAGCAGTAACATCTTCTTGGCGATGGAGTGTGTTTACATCTAGGCGATAATTTAAATCAATTGCTTTGGCACGCACCCACTTAGTTGTATGTTTGAAAGCATAAGTTTTTCCCAGCGAAAAATTGCTGTCGGAATCCATCCAGCAAATCATTGCATCAATGTCTTGAACTATATTAGGTTGGTTGTTTGGGCGGCAAATCATATCGCCTCTTGACACATCTAAATCGTCTGCCAAAGATATTGTAACTGACATTGGGGAAAAAGCTTCTTCGACTTTTCCTCCTTTGATATTTGCGCTTTCCGCACCTTCATCTTTACCTTCATTGTCTATGTGGTTTTCTAGCTCGATGTCATTTTCTGGGCTTCGAATTTCAGAAATGGTGGTGGTGAAACCTGATGGCAAAATCATTACCTCGTCACCCACCTTAAACACACCGCTAGCAATTTGACCTCCATATCCACGATAGTCGTGGTGTTTATCACTTCTTGGACGAAGCACATATTGAACAGGGAATCTAGCATCTACTAAGTTTCGGTCAGATGCAATATGTAGTTCGTCTAAATGATGCAGTAAGGATGGCCCCTCATACCAGTTCATTGTTTCTGACCTGTTAACGACATTATCGCCATGAAGTGCAGAAATGGGGATTACAGTTAGGTCAGCGATGTTTAACCGAGTTGCAAATTCACGAAATTCTGCTTTCACAGCTTCAAACGCCTCTTTGTCATAATCCACTAAATCCATTTTGTTCACACATAGAGTGAGATGTGGAACACCTAGCATTGAGGATAGAAAGGCATGACGTTTGGATTGCTCAAGCACACCATTCCTAACGTCTACTAGCACTAGTGCTAAATCAGCTGTTGAGGCACCAGTCACCATATTTCTTGTGTATTGAATATGTCCAGGAGTATCTGCGATAATGAACTTGCGGTTTTGGGTGGCAAAATATCTGTATGCCACATCAATGGTGATGCCCTGTTCTCGCTCAGCACGTAAGCCATCGGTTATAAGGGCAAGGTTGATATTTTCTTCGCCCATTCTTATAGAAGCCAGCTCAGCCGCTTCTAGCTGGTCTTCAAAAAGAGTTTTGGAATCATAGAGCAATCGCCCAATGAGCGTGGACTTTCCATCATCTACTGAGCCAGCTGTTGCTAGTCTGAGGATTTCCATTTAGAAATAGCCTTCCTTTTTTCGGTCTTCCATAGCAGCCTCTGAAAATTTGTCATCGGCTCGAGTGGCGCCCCTCTCAGTGATTCTTGTGGCAGCTACTTCTAAAATGATGTCGTCAACGGTTTTGGCAGCTGACTCCACAGCACCCGTACAAGTTGCATCCCCTATCGTGCGATACCTAACTTGTGCCTCAAACGATTCTTCGGTGTCTAAAAGTTCTACAAATGGGGATACCGCAAGCAACATTGAATCGCGTTCAAAAACTTCGCGGCGATGGGCATAATAAATGTTTGGAAGTTCAATGTTTTCTAGTTTGACATATTCCCAAATATCTAGCTCTGTCCAATTAGAGATTGGGAAAACACGAATGTGCTCGCCTTTTTTATGCTTGCCGTTGTAGAGGCTCCAAAGCTCGGGGCGCTGATTTTTTGGATCCCACTGCCCAAATTCATCCCTAAATGAAAATACCCGCTCTTTGGCACGCGCTTTTTCTTCATCTCTTCGGCCTCCGCCAAAAACTGCATCAAACCCATTTTTTTCAATGGCGTTTAAAAGGGTTTTAGTTTGGAGGCGATTTCTGCTGGTGTTTGGGCCTGGCTCTTCTACAACTAAGCCAGTGTCAATAGCTTCTTGAACTGAAGCAACCACTAGGCGAATGTTTTTTTCTTTCACTAGGCGGTCGCGAAACTCTATTACTTCTGAGAAATTGTGCCCTGTGTCAACGTGCATTATTTCAAAAGGCAAGTTACAAGGCCAGAAGGCCTTGAATGCTAGATGTAGCATCACGAGCGAATCTTTTCCGCCTGAGCACAGCAACACTGGTCGCTCAAACTCAGCAGCTACTTCACGAATGATGTGAATTGACTCTGCTTCAAGCGCTCGTAGGTGAGACATCTCGTATGACATAGTTTTAATTTTAGCAACTTGTTCATAAATATGACCAATTCACTCAGGAATTCCTTTACATTTTGCCACGCAACTCGAACATCACCAGTCAAGACGCAAACAGCATTAGAATTAAAAGGATGAATGACCACCAGCTTGCTGCCGATTTAGCCGTTAAAACTGGTGAGCTTTTAATTGATGTTAGAAATGAGTTGGTGAAAAAGGGCACGCACCCATGGATGCTAAAAGATTCTGGCGATTATTATGCGCATCAATACATCCTCCAAACATTAAATGAAGCGCGCCCAGGCGATGCAGTGCTTTCTGAAGAGGGCGTTCAAGGAGATTTCTCACAGCAGAAGCGGGTATGGATTGTTGACCCCCTAGATGGAACACGCGAGTTTGGAGAATTTCCAAGAGATGACTGGGCAGTTCATATTGCATTGGTTGAAGATGGAGAGTTGATTGTGGGGGCGGTTTCTATTCCAGCTAGAAATCAAATATTTGTGACGCCTGACCCAACCCCTCCCCCATCATTTAATGTGAAAACAAAAACCCTCAAAATCGCAATAAGCCGTTCACGACCAGGGCAAGCTGTTTATGTTTTACACAATGCACTGGGCGGCGAATATGAATTTGAGTTTTTGCCGATGGGGTCAGCTGGGGTGAAAACGATGGCTGTGGTTGAAGGGCACGCAGATATCTATGCACACTCTGGTGGGCAAAACGAATGGGATTCAGCAGCGCCCGTTGCGATTGCGAGGGCGGCAGGGTTATGGACTTCCCACTTGAATGGGGATGACCTTATCTATAATCGCCCCGACCCTTTTGTTCAAAACCTGATAATTTGTCGAGCTGAATTGTCTGAGCAATGTCTGTCGGCATTTCAGTTGGCTGGCTATTAAAGTTTTTACTCGCACACATAGGCCTTTCCTTTCAACATATATATAAAAATGGCAAAAAAACGACTTGGCAACTGGAATCAGCCTCTCAGCTTTTGGCTGCAGCCAATAAAATATTCTCGCTTTCAGTTGGGAAAACTTTTTAAGGGGCTTCACAGTGGGTTGATGCAGGTCATAAGAATTTGGGAATGGAAAAAATTAACAAAAGGGATACTGGGTGGAATTGTTGCTCTAGTTTTTATCTGGATAATTGCATTCGCTTTCTTTAGCCCCAGCAATTCTTCTGCTAGAAATATTGAGCTTGTTTTCATTAAAGAAGGCACAGTGCAAGATGTTGTTCAAGTTGGCAGATTGGGCCGTCAAGATATTGAAAAGAAGATAGCTACGCTTGCATCGACCATATCCAGTCAGCAAGTTGAACTTTTAATTCCTAAATCAAAAAGCGATTTAGAAAGTGTGTCTCAAAACAATGTGGCACAAGATGAAGTGCTAACTCAAGCAATAAGTTTTACCGTAAAAGAACTGGGAATTGAAGTAGATATAGATGCCACGACTGATGCTGTGTTGGCCGAGCGGAAAAAGGGAAACTTTTTTTCACGGCTTATATCTTGGAGTGGTGCATTTTTTAATACTAGGCAGGTAGAAGTTAAATATATTGTCAAAGAACCACAAACTTCTATTGTTGAGGAACGACTGCAATCTCAGTTGCCTATAATCATAGCCCAGCCAGTGTCAGCTAGTTTTTCTCAAGTTAGCAGTTCAAGCGAACTCAGCCTAAAGGCAGAAATCCTTGGTTCACAAATTGATGCTTTTGGATTTGCTAATGCTGCTCATTCACTTGTCAGCCTTGACTTTCCAGACAAGATAGAAGTGCGTCCTACCACGCTTTATCCCCGAATTAGAAGTCCGCAAATGAGAAATGCCATTGATCGTGCCAATTCTCAAACAGCAGTAGGGCTAGATGTAGTGGTTGTTGGTCGCAATTTAAAAGAGGAGCGAGACTTTAGAGAAGTTAGGCGAATGCCCCCAGAAACTTATCGAACAACTTTTGAATATGGTGTCAATGAAATAACTGGGCTTATTTCTACACAATTGAATACAGACAGCTTACAGCGAAACATTGACTTGCTTTTTACTGGTTTTGTGGTTGAAGCAGCTCATCCTGTTTTTCAAGTCAGCGATGACAACATTCCAAGTTTTAGAGTTGAAGGGAAAAATCTAGGGTGCTGTGAACAGATTGCAGAAGCACAAATGCGCGAGTTGCTAGAAGGCAAGACACTTCTCACTTTAGGAACGAGAGAGCTTTCAGCAGATGCCATTGTAAATTTTGAACGGCTAGGCATTCAAGAAGAGATTGGGTCGTTTTCCATTGAACTACCGAAAGACAATATATTTGAATTGCAGGCACAGCGAGAAAATGACGAGCCTGATGGCGTGGAAGAAAGTGATGACAAGACAGACAACGAGAAAATAGTTGAAAACATTAAGGTGGTAGCAGGTCTTATTAAAGGTACGGTGATTTTGCCTGGGGATAGTTGGTCGCTCAACACCCACATTGGTGAGCCAACTAAAGAAAAGGGATTTTTAGAGGCGCCTTTTCCATTTCAGACAGGAAAGGAAAATGTAATCGGTGGTGGAATCGAACAGGTTGCAAGCACGCTTTTTAATGTAGCGGTTGCTTCTGGGATGGATGTTCCCGCCCATCAATCTCTGCCTGTCTATGACAGCGCTTACCCTTATGGATTAGATGCTCTGGTTTCTTGGCCAACCCCAAACCTAATTATTTCAAACCCTACCCCCTTTGGCATTTTAATCTGGGCAGAGGTTAGCGACACCGAGTTAACCATTGACCTCTATAGCACGAAATATTATAAAAGGGTCGTGTTTGGCCCGACCACCCAAACATTTCAAGGGCAATGTGCAAATGTGAGGGTTGGAAGAGCAAAATGGGATTTTAACGACAAACGGCTGGTTGATTTTTATTATTCGTTTTATTTTCCCAATTTTGGCTTAGGGTGTGGGATTTTGCGAACTCAGCCTACAATTGATAGCGAGGAAGCAGAAACTGAAGATAATGAAAACAGCCCTGAGATAGAAGCAGATAACGTTGGGGATGGCGCTGGAAATGATATAGATAACACGACTGAGAATTAAACATAGAGCCGCAATTAAAAAATAACCAAGAATTGAGAAAGACATCGAGAATTAGACACAACGAATACTACTAGAGCAATGAATGAAAATAACGACAAACTAACTAATAGCAATTCTCAAAATCTAAATGGGGATAGGAAAAACGATATTACCCAAGACAGTACGATTAAAAATGGGCAGTCTCAAGATTTTTTACTTAGTCGTAAGCTCACTGAGTTTTTACATAGTCAACCTGTGCGAGAGCTGGACAAAAAAATTGACAAGTTGTTTGACAAAATCCGCGATAAGCCGTTGATGGATAGGATTTTCTACACAGCATCTCAACTTGGCGACCAAGCTCTTGTTTGGCAATTGTTGGCTGCCTTCAAGGCTCTCTTTGGAGACAAGAAGCATCAGAAAAACTTCTATCGCCTCAGCACTTCCCTAGCTTTTGAATCGCTTTTGGTAAATGGAATTTTGAAATCACTCTTTCCAAGGGAGCGCCCCGATGTAGAAGATGGTGAGCGCCCGCTTTATCTTCGCCAGCCAATCACAGCTAGCTTTCCTAGTGGACATGCCTCAGCAGCAGCCCTTGCAATCTTGCTTTTGAAGACCAGCAAGAAAAAGTCGCCCTTCTCGCTATTGACTTGGATACTGGCTGGAATTGTGGCAACTAGTCGTGTTTATGTAAAAATCCATCACGCCTCTGATGTGCTTGCTGGAGCAGCAGTTGGCTACTCCCTTGGCAAGCTAATCAAGAAATTTTGGAAGGTTGCTGACTAATTAAACTATTCCTCAAAGATTCTTATATATCTGTAAAGAGAAAATAAACGATGGCGTTTTTGCCCAGTTAGCTCATGAAGAAGTCCCAATCCTTGAAAATTTTTTAGTAAATAAAGTGCAGACCTTTCAGAAATTTCTAATGCTTCTACAACTTGACCAGTATCAATCACAGGATGGTAATACAAGATGCTAAGTAGTTCATGAGCCAATTCTGAACGGCGCCCCAATCTCGCGATTCTCTTCTCATATCTTTTGCATAATGCCATAATTTTAGTAAGCCTTTTCTTTGCAATTTTCGATGTTTCAACAATGCTATTCAAAAAGAAAATAACCCACTGATTCATATCGTTTTTTTCACGAACAGCAGTGAGCGAATCATAATAAGAAATTCGATTGCGTTTGAAAAAATTTGATATATGTAAAATAGGTTGCTCAAGTATTCCAAGCTCAATTAGCTGAAGAATTATAGCTATTCTCCCTAATCGTCCATTTCCATCAGTGAAAGGGTGTATCGTCTCAAACTGATAGTGAAAAAGCGCAATTTTTATTAAATTAGGAATACTTAAATCACAGTTGTGCCAAAAAAGCTCAAGGTCGGTCAACAAATCTTTTAAATGATTATGATGTGGGGGCACAAAAGAAGCTGTTTTAAAATTGTCCCCTCCAACCCAATTTTGTGTTTTGCGAATCTGTCCAAGGTGTAACTTGTCCCCTCTTCCTGTAGTCATTAGCACCTTATGAATCTCTTTGAGTAGGCGTGTGCTAATTGGTAACGTTTCCATCATTTCTATACCCTGTTGCAAAGCTGCAGTATAACTTCTAACTTCTGCAACATTATCGGCTTGCTCGGGTGCAATTTTTTTCTCAGGCAAAACCGCATCTTCCATTGTTGTGTGTATTCCTTCGATATCACTCGAATTTATGGCCTCGTTCAGAATATGCATACCAATAAAAAAATCTATATTCGGAATCGAGTACGAGTATCTGTTAAGGTCAGCTAATTGAGCGCTAGCTTCTTCCAACAAAGAAGCAATTCGCATATCATTAAATATATAGGGAATGTTAATCTTGCTTGGTAAAAAACTTTCATGGGCATACTTTTTGCCATCGGGATATTTTTCATAGCTACCAGAATTAAATATAAATGGCTGTATTTGCTTTGTTTGCATTACGAATTTATAGTTAAATTTATTATACCGCAAAATAATTGATATAAGCTGCGGTTTAACTTAATATGCGATAAAATATTACTAAATTTTGCGGTTAAATTTTCTTTAGTGCAAAATAAGGGTTAACCCGATACTATGTACTCAAGATTCAAATGGAATAAACTTTTAAACTTGCAAATAAAAAAACCTCTAATGTTAAGAAACTTTGAGATTCTTCCACGCAATTGGATTAATTTTTTTTATCTCCTCTAATGGGGTTCTATTCTGAGCGTAAAGATAGTTCACTGCATTGTGTGCGCAAATTAAATTAGCCTCGGCAATTATTTGACGATCTCTTTTTTTGTCATACAATTCGATAGATGGCAATGGACATGCTAAAAGACGGGAATTGGTATTTGGATACACTCTAATTAGAATTTTTGGTGTGAGCGCAAATTGGTGCCAATATTCTTCAAAATCTAAACAATTTAAATCAAGTGTTGAACCTAGCGGTGGAATAGCAAAAGATGGATTGTCCGATGTAACAAATTCTGCATCCGTTCTTGATATGTAGACTTGCATGTTCTTAGGTGCTACTGCATCATAATATTTTTCAATATTTGCCATATAAGCAACTTGAGTTTCACGCGCAAAAGCAAGTTTTCCCTCTGGGCTCTCCATGTCTTCCACAAGTCTAGAATAGCTTTCAAAATCCCCATCTGTAAAAGCACGAATAAAATAAAGCTTTAATAATTTTTCATTTGGTGTATTTAGAATGTTGTTCCTAAGTCCTATCCCACTTAAATATAGAGAACTCAGCAAAATTTTCAACAACTCCATTTCAGGCACCGTTAGTGTACACCCTTGCATCAGATTATGCTCCACGATAGGTAAAACCCGAGAAATGCCAGATTCAAGTATTGAATTCCCTCTTTCAAGCAGAATTATCTCATCTTCTGGCTCTCCTCGTAATTTGTAGAAATTCTCAGCGTATGCAACACTTTTTGGCCTTTTTGGGTTACCAAACTCATTACTCGCAAGATGCAGTACCTCAAGCATTCCAAATAGATTCACAAATCTTTTTAGATAAAAACGTGAAACATAGTGTTGTTTTATCTTGGTCGGGTTTTGATTGTTGTTCATATTTGTAGGAGAATTAGTTTATTCAATTTTTTTCAGAAAATCTGGATTTCAAAAACGGTAAAGCTCAACAACGAGCGAAACTAAATTATCCAAAATCAGAAATCTACTTCTCTGTGGAAACTAAATCATCAACTTCGTATTTCCAATCGTCTTGGAAAAGCATTCGTAGAGAAATTTCAGGCGAGCCAGTTTTCATTTCTCCCCTATCTTTTGAGTTTTTGTAAGCCTTTTCTAAAATGTCTAATAATTTTTCCTTATATTCGGTATATTCATTCACTTTTAAGTGCGCCCCTTTTGTTTCAATGACAAAAAATTTATTGTCATAGTCACGGCAGATTAAAAAGTCGGGATAAACTTTATGCTTGCGCCACCCCTGCAAAAAATAATCTTGCCTCGCTGCTATCCTGTGCCACCAATGTATAGCGCTTTTACCATCTAAATATATCGCGACATCTTTTTCAAAATCATTAAAATCTCGCTCATAAATTTTCTCTGGGTCGAAGAGGCTGTTTTGAGCTAAGCCACCCCTAGCTTGAAAAAGCCTATCGTAGGATGAAATGTAAATCTCCAGAGTTTTGCCAATCTCAAAGTCGAGTTGGTCATTGGTTTCAAGATAAAAGCGAATTTCGTTGCTTTCTACTTTTTATGAAATACGGCCTCTGCTCTTTTTTCAATTTCTTCTTTAATTCCATTTCTTAAAACCTCAGATAAATAAACACGACTATTTAGAAATTCTGACT
>JAHRAM010000122.1 GCA_020027305.1 Acidimicrobiia bacterium
ACCACACGCAAATCAACATTTGGCAACGGGCGCCCCTCTGTCTCTGCCAGCTTTTCGTCTGGGTCTCCCACATCGCCCATTGTCAAAATCGGAACTTCCGTCAACCCCCAGCCAGACACCACGCCGACTCCGCCCAACTCTTTTTTCACATCATAGTGAAGTTGCGGTGGCTTAGGCGCCCCACCCCCTGTGCAACACCGCAAGTTTGGAAACAACGGCTGGTCGGGATTTTGCCTTTGGCGGGCAAGATATGCCAAATGAAATGCTGTTCCCGAACCTGCCACAGTCACGCCTTCTTTTGCCATGAAGTCAAGCGTGGTTTCTGGGTTAAAGGCTTCTGACAATAATTTACACACCCCAAACTGAAGCGCAGAAAAAAGCCAGACGATTCCGCCCACATGAGTGAAGGGGAAAGCAAGGATTGAGCGGTCATCTTTGTTTATTCCTAAACGAGTTGACATTCCAACCGACACGGCAGCAATAGAGCCGTCTGTGTGAAGCGCTCCTTTTGGTTCGGCGGTCGTTCCAGAAGTATATAGCAACCAACGAACAGGCAAATCGCTTGGGTCGTCTGGAGCATCTGGTTCTGGTGGCAAGTTTGCCTCGCCTTTTGAAAGCTGTGAAACTTGTGAAATATCTCCTGCGGGGAACTCATCGGGGGAAACCGCCAGCACTTCCATTCCACTGCCATTTTCAACTGCCACGTTTTTTGCCATCTGCTCAAAGTCAAACCCACCAAAGTCTTTTGGCACGATGAGCAACTTTGAACCAGCCTGCTTCGTGCAGAAGCCAACTTCTTTTTCTCTATATATCGGCAAGATGGGATTTTGTAAAACCCCTATGCGATTGAGCGCTGCTGCCAAAGCAACTGAGTCAACCCAAGTCGGCAATTGCCAAGAAACCGTGTCGTCAGGCAAAAGCCCCATACCCACCAAACCAGCCGCCATAGTTTCAACCCGCTCTTTGAAATCACCAAACGTCACTCGCCTGCCAGCATCATCTACCAACATTTCTTGCTCGGGGGAGTGCTCCGCTCGCTTACACAGCAACTCCCAGAGGTTCCGCCCTTGCAAAACTTCTTCGCCTGCCTGTTTTTTAGATTTCTTGTCAGCCATATTTTTACTATCTTTATTTTTCACATATAAATTTTTTCACACATATATATAATGTCAACCTATTTACATTTTGCCAAGAAATTAGCAGTGAGAAAAATGGGGATGGAGGGGTGAACCCGCGATTCACCAGTTTGCGAAAGCGAGTGTGCTTGGGTGGATCCATCGTCAGCATCATAGCATCAGTAGAAACGCGCTGGATGTCTTCAGAAATTTCGTGCATCTGCGTTCCGCCAACATTTGAGGAAAACAATTTGGCATCACGATTTACTTCACGCAAAGGCTCATAAGTGCAAACTGCCCAAAACCCAGGCCCCTGCCCGGCATGTCCGACACTTTGTGACTCGTCAAACCAGTGAACCCCTTGCCCCTCGGCTCGCAACTTCTTAAACCAATCGTGGTGTTTTTGCTCTTGAAAAGCGACCATATCCCAAAGGTCAACTTCTGGAGCAAATTCATTTATTGTGACGCCCCTGTCGGTTCCACTATCTATGGTGGTTGTTGCGTTTTCGCTCATAATCAAGCTCCTTTTTGGCTACAGATAAATCGCCGAGTTTAAGAAATTGCAGTCAATCGCTAAAAACTATTCAATCTCGGCGAAAAAATCTTATTTCTTAAAATTATAGCCTCACAAAAGCAAAATAAAAATCACTAGCGAGTTTTTTGCTAAAACATATTATTTTCCTAAACTAAAAATACGAGCAGAAAGCTCACACATATACCCACATATAATATAGTAGGCAAAATATAGCAGGCAAAAGGAGCGAAAAAATGAAGGCAGCAGTATTAAACAATGTCGGCGACACCGACCTAGAAGTCGCAGACGACATAGAGTTGTGCGACCTAGACCCCACTGAGGTTCTTGTCAAAATCACCCATACTGGCATTTGACACTCAGATGTCAGCGCAATGAATGGAACAATTCCATTGGGGCAAGCTCCAGCTGTGCTCGGCCACGAGGGAGCTGGCATCGTGGAAGAAGTTGGCGATGCCGTGACAAATGTGGCTCCAGGAGACCATGTGATTATTGCGTGGTCGCCTCCTTGCGGGCATTGCATTAATTGCATTGGGCGGAAGCAACCCAATCTATGTTCGGTTATGCAGTTTGGAGCGATGGCAAAGCCGCATTTTCTTAGGGGTGGAAAAGAAATCGGTTCTATGGCAGGCACTGGCACATTTTCTGAAAAGATGATTATCACTCAAGAGGGTGTTGTCAAGATTGATGAAGACATTCCACTAGATATCGCCTCGCTCATTGGTTGTGGCGTGATGACTGGCGTGGGAGCATCCCTCAACACAGCAAAAATTACACCTGGCTCATCGGTCGTGGTGTTTGGCGCTGGCGGGGTCGGAATCTCAGCCATTCAAGGTGCCCGCATCGCAGGAGCTGCCGAGATTGTTGCCGTTGACACAAACCCCATCAAGCTAGACGAGTCAAAGAAGTTTGGAGCCACCCACTCTGTTCTGCCTGACGACCTAGAAGGTGCCAAGATGGAAATCACTGGTGGCGAAGGGTTCGATTTTGGAATGGAATGCATTGGCCACCCCGAAACCATGCGTGCCACTTGGGATGCCACCCGCCGAGGAGGCACAACCTGCATCGTTGGCGTAGGGCGAATGGAAGAGCTGTTTAGCCTGAGCGCCTTTGAAATCTTTTATGCTGAAAAGGTTTTGATTGGCTCTTATTATGGTGGCACCGACATTCGCACCGACTTCCACAAACTGCTGCGTCTTTGGAAATATGGCAAGCTAGATTTGGAAGGAATGATTAGTCGGCGTCTCAAGTTGGATGAAATCAACCCTGCTCTTGAAGCACTTCGAGCAGGCGATGTTGTGCGGCAGGTTATTGAATTCTAAGTCCGCCACAGCAGCTATCATTTTGGCAGCGGGGGATGGCTCGCGATTTGATGGCAATACCCATAAACTTCTAATCGAGTTTCAGGGAAAGCCCCTCGTTGTTTGGGCGGTGGAAGCTGCTAGCGCTGCTGACATTGAACCACTCATTATTGAAATACCCGATAGTGAAGAGGCAGATGACAACAGAGATGGCAGAAGAGACGACAGGCGAAATGACAAGCGAGACGACAAAAGATACGATAAGCAAAAATCTCCAGCAAAAAAATTTACGCCAGAACCAGAGACAAACACGAAATTCCAAGACATATATATTGTGATGGGTGCAACCGATTTGTCAGAGGTTTTGTCTAGTGGCTTGAAAAAAGATACGCTAGAGAAAACCACATTCATCCAAAACGATAGCTGGCAAAGCGGGCAGGGATGCTCACTAAATATTGCGGTGTCGTGTGCCAAAAGAGACGGGCACAAGAGTGTGGTCGTTGGTTTGGCAGATGCCCCACTGGTGCCATCCAGTGCTTGGGCAAAAGTTGCATCCACTGAGGGGGCTATAGTGACTGCCGCCTATGACACGAAAGAAAAATCAGGTTTCCGCTCGCCGCCAGTGAAGCTAGAAGACCGAGTTTGGGAGTGGCTACCGCTTGGCGGAGATGAGGGCGCAAGGATTTTGATGAAAAAACGCCCCGGGCTTGTCGTGGAAGCCAAGTGCGAGGGCAACCCAGCCGACATCGACACGGTTGCTGACTTAGAAAACCTTAAATTTTAAGACGGCTATTCTTTGGGAGGCTTTTTTGTGAAGGCCTTTTTAATTCCCTGCCCTGCCTTCATTGCTGCTCCTGCCACGTTGCCTGCCATCTTCACTCCCTTTGAAGCTCCCTCTAAAATGTCAACTGCTTCCACTTCTTCTGTTGCCCCTTCTTTTCCGTTCTCTTTTCCTTTTGGTGTTCCCTCTTCTTCTCTCGAATCTCCATTTTTGCTCAAAAGATTTTGAAGGTTGTCGGCAAACTGCCCCATTAGTTTGGCGCTGATGTCTGCCATAACGCCCCTTCCAAATTGTGCCACTTTGCCAGTGACTGACAAATCAGTCACGACCGCCACTTTTGTTTTTCCACCAAAATCAGAGAGAGCTACATTGATGTTGGCGCTAGCATTGCCCGCCCCTTTGGAATCTCTGCCCTCTGCTTTGATGACCATCTTTTTCTCAGCATCATTTCGCTCAAGGATTGTAGCAACACCTTTATATTGTGTGGTGATTGGGCCGACCTTCACCTTCACCATCCCTGAATATTCATTTCCATCGCCCGCTTCTACCTGAGCGCCAGGCAGACACGAGGCAACTTGTTCAACATTTGAAAAAATCTCCCACACTTCATCAATTGGGTTGCCCACCTCAAATTCATTTTCAAGTTCCATAAATCTATTTTAGCTTTTCTTTTGTCTACTCTTTTAAAAATATAAAATATGTGAGATGGCGATTGCTGATAAAAAAAAGATTACCTCAAAAGATATTGAAGCAGTTGCCCAACTGCTGGGGCGAGAGCCTCAGGGGGATTTTGAAGTGGTGGCTAGAACAGATAGCGGAGCGCCTAGGGTGATTAAGAATTTTCCGCTCCTTTATGATTTGACCCCGATGCCTACGCTTTATTGGCTGGTGGATTCAGATGACTGCCTAAAGGTTTCTCAGTTAGAATCAAAGGGATTTGTAAAGCTGGCAGAAAAAGAAGTCTCAGCTGAGACGCTGGCAGAAGCCCACGAACAATATAGAATTTTGCGAGACGAAATCATGAAACAAGAGTGCCCTGACCATGACGGCCCAACACCATCTGGTGGGGTTGGTGGAACAGCAAGGGGAGTGAAATGTTTGCACGCCCACTATGCTTGGCATTTAGCAGGTGGTGATGACCCTGTTGGCAAGTGGCTTCTTCAGCATCTCTAATTAAGGTATTCAACATGAATTTCGCATGTATTGATTGTGGCAGCCATTCCACACGGCTTCTAATTGCAGAAACCCCAAAGGCAAGTGCCATGCCGGCCACCCTTCACAGAGATATGCAGATAACAAAAATGGGTGAGGGTGTGCAAGAAACAGGTGAGCTATCTAGTGAAAGCATCAAACGCACCTTAGACGTTATTAAAGAATATGTGAATGCGCTAGACGAGTTTGAGGTTCCCAAATCTAACTTGAAAATAATTGCCACAGCAGCTGCGCGCATGGCAAACAACCGAGACGAGCTATTTGAAAGTATTCAAAAATTGACTGGCGTAGAAGTTGAACTTTTAGATGGCGACAAAGAAGCAAGCCTAACTTTTCTTGGGGCAGTCGGCACACTTGAGGCATCCAAGTCAAAAACGTTCCAATCCCCATATCTCTGCTTAGACATCGGCGGCGGTTCAAGCGAGTTCAGCTTCGGTAGCACTTCCAAATGTGAGGCCTCCGTTTCATTTGACATCGGCAGCGTAAACCTAACTGAAAAATACATTAGCCATGACCCTGTCAAACCCGAAGAGTTGCATTCTTGCTTGTCGGTGGTGGAAGCTCACCTGAGCGATTTAGTTCAACAAATTCCACAAGTTACAAACACAAAAACATTTCTTGGCACAGCTGGAACAATCACCACAGTAGCAGCAGTTGAGCTAGGGTTTTATGACCCAGAAAAAGTTCATCACTTTCGCCTCAGTATTGACGCGGTTGAAGATGTGTTCCGCACCTTAAGCACAGAAAACCGTGAGCAGCGATTGGCAAACCCTGGCCTTCACCCAGGCAGGGCAGATGTAATTGTGGCAGGTCTCACGGTGCTTGTTAAAACTATGCGATTTTTTAATTTCACAGAATGCATTGTTTCTGAATCTGATTTACTAGAAGGCGCTATTTTGGAGATGACAGATAATGGGTAGCTAATAAATAGTTTCAAACTAAAACAGATTTTTGTAAGGCTGCAAAAGGTAAAAAGCTGTTCGCGCCTTGAAATAGCTAAGGATGCGGGCAATTTACAAAAGGATAGACACAAGCAGAAATATTCCGATTCCTGCAATCAATAAAAATAAGACCAAAAAATGAAATTTCAATCGATTGCCTAGCTGAAAATTTATATTCATATTTTCAAGCTCTTCTATTAAGGGTTTAGGCTTCCCTTTCTTTAAAAAGCAGTGAAAATATAAGGTCCTAAAATTTCTCTAGTTGTTAGTATGCGATTTTTTGAATCCCCTTGTCTACCTCCGAACAGAAATTGTTTAAATGTTGGTCTTACTGGTTTTTGGTCCCCCATTATGAATTTTTTTATATTTCGAGATTTAAATTAAAAGGAATCAAAAAACCAAAAAGTTATCTTATCCTGTGAATTGAAGTACCGCAACAAACGAAAAAATCAAAAAAAGGCCAAAGATTGCCTCTAGAATATCAAACGCTGTCATTATACCTTGAAGGTTTTTTTGTTGAATAATCGAATCCATCTTTTCAAATTCATCTTGTGGAAGACAACTTTCTAATTTATTCCAAAGATTGCCTCTGTAAAAGGAAAAGCATATGCCCCAAGCCTCTCTAAGTGTGATGTATCGATTAGCTGGATTTCCTTCAAATATTTTTCTTACTTTTTTTGTGCGGGAGTTTCTTCAAATATTTTTTTTATTTTGTTTGGCATCTTTGATTTATTTTAGTATCTATCTTTTTATGTGTTATTTAATTTTTTAAGTTGTTTTTAATTTAATCCAGACGCCCTTGATCCCAGATTCCCTAACAAATCTGAATCTATTCCAGCTGCACAATTAGTAACTAGCCCCAGACTTGTTCCAAATAATCTAAGGTGAGCAGGAACAATTCTACGTGCTGATACAGCGGCATTAGCCGTACAGGTAACTAACAATTGCTGGATGGGGCTTGAATTTAGCAGTTCTGTTGCAGGGGTGGCGATTCTTGTTAATTTCATGCCATATATAATTATTGCTTGGTCATCACTATTGTTTAATTTTTAAACCCCCAAATATAAAAAATATCTTAAAGCACTTTTTTCAAATTGCAAGGCAGTAAGCGATTTATTTTAATTTGAGGAAAAATAACCAATTTAAGAAAAACAATCAAAAAATAATTTCAAGTGCGCCAATTTTTCGCTAACCTTAAAGAGACTTAAAAAATATAGGCGGGTGTAGTTCAATGGTAGAACCTCAGCCTTCCAAGCTGATGATGGGAGTTCGATCCTCCTCACCCGCTCCAGCACCTAAAATTGAAAAACAATCCCTAAACCAAAAAGCAAATAAATGAGATGGAGCTAAAAGGTGATATCGCTAATGGTTTTGAAGCAGTCGGCGATGCTTTTCTAAAAAACTTCAGCGAGCTAAACGATTTGGGGGCTTCGGCGTGTCTCTACATCGACCAGAAAAAAGTCGTTGACATCTGGGGTGGCTGCACAGATGAGAAAGAAGCAGAACCAGACACATCTAAAGAATGGCAACACGACACACTGGTAAATATTTGGTCAACCACAAAGGGGTTTGTTTCACTTGCCATGCATATGTTGATGGATAGGGGGCAGCTCGACATCGAC
This sequence comes from Acidimicrobiia bacterium, assembly GCA_020027305.1. Classification (GTDB taxonomy): domain Bacteria; phylum Actinomycetota; class Acidimicrobiia; order Acidimicrobiales; family Hopanoidiivorantaceae; genus JAHRAM01. Next base: position 7,505 of record JAHRAM010000122.1, read on the forward strand.
CAACCTGTGGCACATTATTGGCCAGAGTTTGGGGCAAACGGCAAGGAAGAAATTCCAGTTCGTTTCTTGCTCAACCACCGAAGCGGAATGGCAGGCTGGCAAAATGAGTTTTCAAAACAGACCCCACCAGAAATTCTTTATGATTGGGATGAAGCCACCCGTCTGCTTGCCGAACAAGAACCTTTCTGGGAGCCTGGCACGGCATCGGGCTATCACCTTTTGTCTTATGGGCATTTGGTGGGCGAGGTGCTGAAGCGAATAGATGGGCGCCCCATCGATAAGTTCATAAAAGAAGAAGTCACAACCCCGCTTGGGTTAGATTTTCACATGCCAGTTGCTGAAAGCGACCTCTCAAGAATAAGCGATGTTCGCCTCATGCCAAATTTCAAAACCATGTCTTCGGAATCTCGTGCAAAGCTATCAAAGCTGGCTCAGTTTGCTTTCACAAACCCATTGGCACGGGTGGGCGATGCTAACAGTGAGGCTTGGCGAAAAGCAGTTATCCCAGCTGCTAACGGGCATGCCACGGCAGAAGCTGTGGCAAAACTTTATGGGGTGCTTTCTACGGGCGGTGCTCAACTTATCTCTGAAGAAAGCATTGAAAGAATGCGTGAGCCAGCGGAGTCGGGTGTCGATCTTATTTTGGGTGCTGGGATGAGTGAGGCAGAATTAATCTGGGGGCTGGGCTATCGAATTAATCACGACAACAGCTACGGTCCAAATGAGCGAGCTTTTTATCACGGGGGGTTTGGTGGCTCTCTAGGGTTTTGTGACCCCGAACACAATTTTGGATTTGGCTATGTGATGAACCGAATGGATATGTCGTCTAGGTCAGGGCAGAGGGCAGCAGCGCTTTTGGATGCCGTTTATAGTTGCTTATAGTTGCCTCTAATAACTGCACAAATTTCCTGCTCTAAATTTTATTCAACAGCACTCATCAGTCGGTCAATGTTTTCATAAGAGTCGATACACTCTTGAACCATCTCAATAACCACATCAGCTGAACGACGTCTTTTATCCATCAGCCCTACAACTTGCCCAACAGGGTTAAACGCAACATCTTGCCCAACCTCAGGAGCTTTTGATACTCGAGTGCTACATTCCTGTGCCACCATATATTGAAGTGGCATTCCCAGTGGGCTTGGCGTGTCTTCATTTTCCCATGCTTCCGTCCAAGCATTTCGCAACATTCGGCAAGGCTTTCCAGTGAATGAGCGAGAGCGAACAGTATCCTTGCTTCCAGCTTCAAGCAAGCGGTCGATTTGTGCGGGGTGCCCAGCAGCCTCTTCTACGGTTAGCCATAGAGAACCTGTCCAAACACCTTGTGCTCCTATTGCTAAGGCAGCTGCCATTTGACGTCCGTTTCCAATTCCGCCAGCAGCAAGCACAGGCACTGGGGCTACTTCGTCAATAACCTGTGGCCACAATACTAGAGAGCCGATGTCGCCAGTGTGCCCACCGCCTTCATAACCTTGAGCAATCACGACATCTAGCCCAGCATTTTTGTGTCGCCCAGCTTGAGCAGGCGTTCCACACAGGGCAGCAACCAGTTTGTCATGCTTATGGATTTTGTCAACCATATCAGGTGGAGGCGTGCCAAGGGCGTTTGCTACCATTTTCACTTTTTCATGTTCCAAGATAATGTCAACCTGTGGGGTAGCGGTGGCTGCCGTCCATCCCATCAGTCCAGAACCCATTTCCACATCCTCAGAAAGAGGAGGAATGCCATTGTCGTCTAACACTTTGCTAGTGAATGCCAGATGCTCTGGTGGAATCATATCCTTTAGATTTTCGGTGAGCTTTAAAATATCCATTTCGCCTTCCCCTTCATAGCGGCTTGGCAAAACAATGTCTACCCCGTATGGAGCATCGCCCACATGGTCGTCAATCCAGTTCAGCTCCAGTTCAAGTTGCTCAGGTGGAAACCCAACTGCCCCCAACACTCCAAACCCACCAGCTTTTGATACCGCTGCCACAACATCTCGGCAGTGTGTAAAAGCAAAGATGGGGAATTCAATTCCTAAGTCTTCACATAATTGAGTTTTCATGTTATTTATTCCTTTCTAAAATGTTATTTTAAATATTTTGCACCTTGATTAAAAGTTCTGCCTAATATCAAGTAATTTAATAGCTATGGCAAAGAATGTAAAAACGAGAGACTGTATTCAAAGGCAGCCCCACTCATTATTGAAAAGCACTTAATCAGGGTTTTTATAAATAACAATATATATAGTGAGACAAAAGATGCAAAAAGTTTCAGCAGAGCAAAAAATAAAAACGCGAAAAGAAAAGCTAAAGAAGACCCGTTTTCGCATTAAGCTCCCGTGGCCGCTTAGCATCTATCAAACTTATGTAGGCAAAAAGTGGGTGATGGCTCTCACTGGCATTGGGCTCTTGGGGTTTGTGTTGGTTCATATGATTGGAAATTTTCATCTCTATGAAGGCCCGACTCAAACACACGAATATGCTGAACTGCTTCGTGACTTGGGTGGGCATCTAGTTCCGCGCACCTTGATTTTGTGGTTGCTGCGTATCGGGTTGATTGCTGCGTTTGCGCTTCACATTCATTCGGCTTATTCGCTGTCAAAGAGGAATGTGATAACAAACTCTCAATACCGTGGCGGAAGAAAATATGTAGTCGCCAATTATGCCTCACGCACGATGCGTTGGACTGGCCCCATTATCGGGCTTTATTTGATTTACCATTTAGCAGACTTGACTTGGGGGCATTTTAACCCTGATTATGTGAGGGGCGATCCATACCATAATGTGGTTGCCAGCCTGTCAAGCATTCCAGTGGCAGCACTCTACATTTTTGCTAATATTGCTTTGGCGCTTCACATTTTTCATGGAACGTGGAGTATTTTTCAGAGCTTAGGGATTAACAGCCCACGTTTTAATCCGTATAGGCAAGCTTTGGCAGGGATATTTGCACTTGTTATTTTTGCAGGCAATATTAGTTTTCCAATCTTTGTTCAGTCTGGGGTTATTGACGATCGGGGTGATAGTATTTTTGAGACTCAACCACCTGGAAATAGCGAAAGTTAAGGATAGCAAGAAATAAATGAAGGTATCACTAAAAGAAACGAGAGATAGTAGAAGCAGAATAAAATGTTGAATTTTGAACTAAACCCAAACATCCCCACGGGCGACCTAGAAGAAAAGTGGCAAAATCATAAGTTTGCCTCTCAGCTGGTTAGCCCCAACAATAAACGTCAGTTTGAAGTGATTGTGGTTGGCACGGGTTTGGCAGGCGCTTCTGCTGCTGCATCTTTGGGTGAGTTGGGCTATAAGGTTAAGTCTTTCACCTACAACGACAGCGCAAGACGGGCGCACTCAATTGCTGCCCAAGGCGGAATCAATGCTTCAAAGAATTACAAAAATGATGGCGACAGCACTTATAGACTGTTCTACGACACTATAAAGGGTGGCGACTACCGCTCAAGAGAAGCAAATGTTTATCGCTTGGCAGAAGTTTCAACTTCTATCATTGATCAGTGTGTGGCACAGGGCGTTCCGTTTGCAAGAGAGTATGGCGGGCTACTTGACAATCGCAGTTTTGGTGGCGCCCAAGTTTCTCGCACATTTTATGCGCGTGGGCAAACTGGGCAGCAACTTTTGCTAGGCGCTTATTCTGCGCTGATGCGCCAAGTGGCAGCAAAAAATGTTGAGCTTCACACCCGAAGCGAGATGTTGGAACTTGTAGTTCACGATGGAAGGGCAGTTGGGGTGGTGGTGCGAGATCTGCTAACAGGCCAAGTATCATCTCATTCGGCGCACTGTGTAGTTCTAGCAACTGGCGGATATGGAAATGTTTACTACCTTTCTACCAATGCCATGATGTGTAATGCCAGCGCCATTTGGCGTGCTCACAAAAAAGGTGCAGCTTTTGCAAACCCGTGCTATACCCAGATTCATCCAACATGCATCCCAGCTGGCGAAGATTTTCAATCAAAGCTCACGTTGATGTCAGAGTCACTTAGAAATGATGGAAGGGTATGGGTGCCGCGCGACTTTGATGAAGCTCGCTCTCCAGCAGATATTCCAGAAGATGAACGCGATTATTATTTGGAGACCAAATATCCTGCGTTTGGGAATTTAGTTCCACGAGATGTGGCTTCCAGAAATGCCAAAACTGTAGTCGACCAAGGCAGAGGAGTGGGCTCGCTCAAAAATGGTGTTTACCTTGATTTCAGTGATGCACTTGGGAGAGATGGTGAAGATACTATTCGCGGGAAGTATGGAAACCTTTTTGACATATATCAACGCATCACAGGCGAAGACCCCTATAAGCATCCGATGCGAATTTATCCAGCAACCCATTACACAATGGGTGGGCTTTGGGTTGACTATAACTTGATGAGCAACTTGCCTGGCTTGTTTGTGGTTGGCGAAGCAAATTTTTCTGACCACGGCGCAAATCGGCTTGGTGCTTCTGCGCTAATGCAAGGGTTAGCAGATGGATATTTCATTTTGCCTTACACACTTGGCAACTATCTCAGCAATCATTTAGGCGAGGCAAAAGTATCTGACCGCGAACCAGCCTTCAAGCAAGCAGAATCAAAGGTTGACTCAGGAACCAAACGTTATCTTTCAAATATGGGAACCAAAAGCATTGACCACTTCCATCGCGAGCTTGGAAAAATCGTTTGGGATTACATTGGCATGTCGCGAAACCGTGCTGGGCTAGAAAGAGCCCTTTCTGATATTCCTGCTCTAGCACATGAGTTTCAAAAAGATATGAAGATATTGGGTTCTGCCGATGGCTTGAATCAGTCATTAGAAAAAGCTGGGCGTGTGGCTGACTTCTTTGAGCTGGCACAACTTATGGCAAAAGATGCTCTAGAAAGAGAGGAATCTTGCGGGGGGCATTTTCGTGAAGAGCACCAGACGCCAGAAGGTGAAGCGCTACGCCACGACGATGATTTTAGTTTTGCGTCAGCATGGGAATGGACTGGCGACCCGAAAAAAGCCAAACTCCACAAAGAAGATTTGAACTTCGAATTCGTAACGCCAACCCAAAGGTCTTATAAATAAAGGAGAGCAAAAAGGATGGAAGAAAAAATAAATGTAACTCTAAAAGTCTGGCGTCAGACCAGCCCGAATGAACCTGGCTTTTTTGAAATCATTGAGGCAAACGACATTTCAACTGATGCATCATTTTTAGAGATGTTAGATGTAGTAAACGAGCGGTTGCTAGATATTGATAGAGAACCCATTGCCTTTGAAAGCGACTGTCGAGAGGGAATATGTGGAACCTGTGGGCTAATGATTAACGGCCAAGCACATGGCCCCGAGAAAGCAACAGCCACTTGCCAACTCCATATGCGCACTTTCAAAAATGGTGACAACATTATTATTGAGCCATGGCGGGCAGATGCATTTCCTATAATCAAAGATTTAGTGGTTGACCGAAGCCCATTTGATGAGATTATCGAGTCGGGAGGATATATTTCTGTCAACTCTGGTGCAGCTGCTGAGGCAAATCAAATCCCTGTTCCAAAAGAGGTCGCCGACACGGCATTTGATGCAGCTGCCTGCATTGGGTGTGGAGCTTGTGTGGCAGCTTGCCCAAATTCTGCTGCCCAGTTGTTTACGGCTGCAAAAATTCAACATCTCAACCTTCTTCCTCAAGGACAAGCTGAGCGATACAACCGTGCAGAATCTATGATTGAAAAGATGGAAGAATTTTTTGGCACTTGCACAAATCATGGGGAATGCGAATCAGCCTGCCCTAAAGAAATCTCAATTGACTTTATTGCTTGGACTAACAGAGACTTCATTAAATCCAAGCTAAGAAATCCCAAGAAAGCAAATTATAAATAGATGAAAAAAATCCGCCTCACTCTTCAAATTTTGGGGGTACTTGTGGTGTCGGCATTATTTTTTGTAACTCTATCTTTGGTATCAGATGAGACCACTGCTAGCTCAGAGTTTTCTTTAGCAATGGGTGATTCATTGACTCCAGAAGGCAGAGATACCACTTTAGTTGGGGTGTTAGCTCCATCTGGGAATTTTGATTGGACAGTTGTTGGTTCAATATTTAATCCAAAGACTGGCCGTGAAAATTTGGCATGGTGGGAATCTGATGGTTCAAGACCCTCAAATCAAGAACCGTTTACTTGGAAGCTCTTTGAGGCAAACTCCACAAATGAAGACCAGAAGTTTCTAGCTGTTTCTGCAAATGAAAATATCCAAGTGGCAGTTGGGGCAGAAGGCAAGGGTGATTCTGCTAGGGGGGCTGTATGGTACAGAATGCAAAAAGGAGATTGGAAGGTGGCGCCCCAAGAGGGCTTACAAGTAGCTAGTGAGCTGTTTGATGTTGATGTAGCAGATGATGGAAGAGCAATTGTTGTTGGAAAGAAGTTTGAAAATGGCAGAGATAACTACAAGCTCTGGATTAGCAAGGATGGCAGGCAATATTCACGGGCGTCATTGACATTTGAAGATGGGGTAATAGTCTCAAGTGTAGCGGTGGGAGATTTAGGGTATGTCGCTATTGCTACACATCAAAAAGATGATGGCATTAGAGAGGGTTTGGTTTGGGTGAGTGAAAATGGAAATGATTGGCGGGCTGCCACATCAGGCAATTTTTCTAGAGCAAACAATGTCAACCTCACTGGAGTTGCTTCAGAAGGTAATCGTTTTGTTATTGTTGGCGGAATTCAGCAAGGCGTACGCAATTCTCCTATGGCATGGATTAGCACAAATCTTTCTGACTGGATAGATGAGGGAGTGTTCTTTGACCAAGGCACCCTAAGTTCTAGAAATAACAGTTCAGGACACTTTGCTGCAGGAATTAATTCAAGTGGAGACAATCTAGTTACTTTTTCAAACACGAGCTTTTTGCAACAGGTTTGGAGATCAACAAGTGGCAACTCTTGGGATGAGATTGGCAACTTAAAAGAGGTTCGTGAATCTGGCGTGCCAGTGATTGATGCTGCTGTTGCAACCACCACCTCTGATGGAATCGTGACAGTTGCGATTGCAAACGATACCAGCATTTGGGAATACGAATCAAGCAACCCACTTATCCGAGGCTGGAGGGAATTTAGGTCTAACACTACATTGCCAAGAATTACAGATGGGCCGTTTGTAAGTAGTGTGTCTTGGGATGGCGAGCGCAACCAATTTGTTGCAGCTGGAGGATTTGTTTTCTCACGTGACAACAAGTCTGAAAATTTATTTGGAGGACGCGTTTGGAGCTCTTCAAACCTAGGCGAACAATGGGGGTTGCTTGGGCAGTTTGATATGGCACCTAGAAATGTAGGCGACACTAGGGCAATTCAAAACAGCCAGACGGTTGCTTCAGCCAGTGGGCCAGTGTCGCAAATAGTGGCGAGTGCAAATGGAATTGCAGCTATCGGAAACCAAGATTCAACTTTGGCAGCTGAGGCAGCGGCAACTGGAACGGTAAACTCACAGGGGCTGTTTTGGCACACGGATGGAGAATCTAAAATCAGCCAGTATCTGCCATACAATGATTTGGCGCCTAGTGGTTTTCCATTCTTTGTTTTGAAAACTGCCTTCACTGCCATTGCCCCAACCAAAAATGGTTTTCTGGTAGGTGGCTGGGCGTTTACTCAGATTAGTGGAGACACTGTTGACGGGTGGCTTTATTCAATTAAAGAAAGGAACAATGGATTTACCTATGATGTTGTGTTGCCGCCTGAGTTTGGATTGTCAACCGAAAAAGACGACGCTGTAGCAACTTTATGTTCGTCTGCTAAAGATTTAGATAGAGTGGCGCTGTTTGGCACAATAACTGAACTCCGAGGGCCAAGAATTTCTTCAGCCCTTACAACCGATGGGGGAACAACATGGGAGCTCACACAAAGTGCCGATAACTCATTTAGCGACAAGACTGCACAAACTGTGAATGCTTGTGTTTCAGTTGAATGCAGTGGCAGAATAGAGATGTTTGAAGAGCAATGCCGTGGCGGCGACTCATTTTTTCTAGCTACGGGGCAAGTGGTTTTAACAGACAGCCAAACAGATGGTCGAGTATGGTGGTCAAAAGATGGAAGGGATTGGCGAGTGTTGTCAGTTCATAACGATTTTGTGGCAGCAGGAAATCAAAATATAGTAGATGTTGCAGCTACAAAAGATGGCGTAGTTTTTGCTGTTAATTTTGAAGAAGGTGGAGTTACACGAGGTCGCCTATATTTGTTGGGCGCAAGCTCGTCATCAAGAGCATCAACAGATAGCTTGCGAATAATATCTGAAGGATTTGCAGACAATGGCGTGCCAGTTGAGTTTTTATCTATCGCTATCAGCCCAAACAATATCGTGGTAGTTTCAGGGCTAGAGGATTCTAGGGTTGCTCGCATTTGGCATAGTGAAAAGGCAGTTTTTGTAAATTCCCCTACCAGCAATTAATGAGCTCAATTTGAAGAGGGCATTTTAGCCAAATAAATTAGGTAAATGTTAAGTATTGTTGCTCACTTTGCGCGTGGATTTGCTGTTGGTATCACAGATTTAATCCCTGGATTTTCAGGGGCTACAACTGCCTTTATTTTAGGGGTCTATGAAAAGCTCATTGCCTTCATATCAGGATTTTTTCGTGCTTTACGCAATCCAAAATTATTTAAAGAGCTAGAGTGGAGTTTTATAATTCCCTTTTGTATTGGGATTCTACTCGCGGTGTTTGCCCTCGCCAGCGCTTTAGAAGTTTTACTCACCAACCACCCAGAATCAATGGCAGGGGTATTTTGCGGTTTTGGGCTGGCTGCCATTTTTAGTTTGCTTTTTGACTTGCGAGTTAGTTTGAGTAGCCTGCCACGAAGCAAAATGAAAAATGCTATATTGCTTTTTACAGTTATAGCAGTAGGGGCGTTATTTTTCTGGGTGCTTGGATCTCAGGCAGATATTTTGAAAAGCCCTTCACTATGGACTTTCTTTTTCGGTGGTGTGGTTGCTTCTATTGCCCTTATCTTGCCAGGCATTTCTGGCTCTTTTGTTTTATTGATGATAGGGCTTTATCCTTCTGCCATAATGGCGATTAGTGATTTAGAAATCACAAACATACTCAGCCTTGCCCTAGGCGTAGTTGTAGGTATCCTTGCCTTTGCTTATGTTCTTAATTATCTCTTAAATAAGTTCAGGCCACATTTGATGGCAGTTATGACTGGGTTGCTCATCGGGTCATTTCGAGTGCTTTGGCCTTGGCCTAATGGAGTTGGCATTATTGATTCAGATACTGACAAAATCAAAAGCGGCACTGGTTTAGAGTGGCCATCTTGGGGAGACCTCTGGGTGCCAGCTCTACTTGCTATGGCAGGCTTATTTTTTGTAGCCATTTTCACTATTTTCAAACTGTTTGCCCTAAAACAGACTATGATTTATAGACATAATGATTGAACTACCAAAACTTCCATATACCCAAGACGCGCTTTCCCCCCATATCTCTTCTGAGACAATTGGTTTCCATTATGACAAACATCACGCAGGATATGTTGCTCGCCTAAACAGTGCGGTTTCGGGAACTGATTTTGAAGGGCTTTCACTAGAAGAGATTGTTAAAAAAAGTTTTGAGTCGGGTGAAAACTCTATTTTCAATAACGCAGCACAAATTTGGAACCACACATTTTATTGGGAATCAATGTCTCCTTCAGGGGGTGGAGATCCAGAAGGGGATTTAGCAGAATTGGTTGATAAAACTTTTGGTTCAGCAGATAAATTCCGCGAAGAATTTTCTGCCAAGGCCAAAGGATTATTTGGTTCAGGATGGGTCTGGCTAGTTGGTGGAAAAGAACAACCGCTTGAAATCCTTACAACTAAAGACGCCGACCTGCCAATGACTTTTGACAAAAATGCTATTTTAACCCTTGACGTTTGGGAGCATGCCTACTATCTTGACTATCAAAACCTACGCGCCGACTACATAAACCGCTGGCTAGAGAACCTCATCAACTGGGAATTTGCCTCAGCTAGAATTTAAGTAGTAAAATTTAAACATATTATTTATATGTTTACACGTGCGTTTATACTTGATGGAGAAATAGAAACAGCTAAATCTAACTACCCTATATATGGACGGTCAAAAGATAGGCTCACTAATGGGATTTTTCGCTCTGTCTTTTCTTGGTAGTCGGCATACCATGGGGCCTGCTCAACAACCATCTTCCATATCTTGTCGTGAGCGGTGCCTGACAAAATTTTGGCATTAGCCCAGTAGGTTTTTTCCATGCTGCGAATTATAACATTTGGTTTTACCTTGATGTTTTTCAGCCAGTCGGGATCTTTGTCTGCCCCAGCATAAGAAGCCACAACAATTAAATTGTCGCCATCTTCAATGCAAGGCAAACACACTGTGTGTGGTTTTCCAGATTTTCGGCCAAAGGTTCTAATAAGAATTCCAGGAAATCCTGCAAGTTTCCCCCCAATCTTTCCAGCGGTAAGTTTGTAAAGGGCGATATGTGTTCGGCTTATCCATGGAATGAGCCACCGGGGTGGAGTAAACGGTAACTCACGGGTTTTACCACCAGAATTGTTTTTGCCAGCTTTGTTGTCGGTAGTAGTTTGCTCACTCATTTGCTAATAATTAATCGTCAAAAATTTATGTTTTATTTTACGATTTATTCTAGTGGGAAATTTCAGCTTTTCCAGCCACTAGCGATATGTTCTAACCACCACTTAGGAGCATTGTCGATAATGTTTGGAAGGTGCGAATAATCGTGCCATCTCATTATATGGTTGCCATCCACTTCCATCACTGATGTGAAGGGATGATAAATGCTGACTGCATCTTCGCCGTGAGCTGCCCCGAATTTCCAAACTTCAACATGCTCGGTAACCACCATTGAGCCTTCAGCAATAACGTGCTTTGGCAGATGCCAATATTCCTCTAAGGGGTCAATGCCTAGCTTAAGGCGAGCGATGATGTCTTTGGGTCCAGTAGCGCCGTCGCCATCTAAGCCCACATCTGTGTAGTGAGATTCAGGTGTGAAGAAAGTCGCCATATTTTCCCACTCTCTACGAAAGTGGGTATCCCAATAACGTTCGACTACTTGGCGTGCCGTATAATGTGTGTGGTTTGAGTTGCTCATTTGAATGCCTTTCTTTTTATTTCTTTGTTTATATGTCTAGATGTAAAACCCTTGCAACATTTTCACGAAGGAATTTCGGCCAAACGTGGTCGCGGAATGAAACATTTTCCATTTCTGACATTTGGCGCTCTAAGCTCAGGCCTGCTGGAAAATACCCACAATAAATAATTTTGTCTGCACCACGAGTGTTTGCATAGTCAATGATTGCTGGGGGGTAGTGTTTTGGGGCAAATGCGCTGGTGCAATAGTGAAGCCCTGGCCATTTGAGCATCAACTTCACCGCCAGTTTTTCCCAAGGCTCACATCCATGTCGAGTCACAATAACCAACTCTGGGAAGTCATAGCAAATAACATCTAATCGCTCAACAAACTGAGGTGAGCTAGGCATGCGCGGCCCCACAATCCCAGCATTTATGAAAATAGGAATGTCTAGCTCAACGCAAGTTGCATAGACTGGATACATCTTCGGGTCATCAATTGGTATTTGTGGAAATTGCCCACATGGAAAACATCCAACATATTTAATGTCAAAATCGCGTTTGGCCTCTTTGATTTGTGCCACGGTCTCGCTCACATTGTTTGGCCAGATTTCTAGCGCATGATAAAAGCGGTCGGGATAGCGCTTTTTTGCTTCTTGCCCCCGCTCGTCAATACCAGTGGTAGCGATTTTGATGTTATATTTGTCCATTTGGGCGACCGTCCAATCAATAGGATCTTCTGAGGGGTCAATGATGTCTGGAACATCCTTAAACATATATTGAGCTGGAAATTCAAACAAGCCTAGAGAATCCTTATCTTTATATAGCGGGCGCATAAACTGATAAGTAGCAGTTTTTTCTTCTATGCTTTGATATGGAAATCCAATCCCGATGTCAATGATTTCAATGTCTTTTGGAAAACTCATAGATATAATTATTTTATTCTTTGATGTCGCTAAAAAAAAGTGCCAAGAAAAGGCATACAAATCATTACAAAAAAGTTTTGCGAATTGAAAAAATCTCCTGTTGAAAATAAA
>JAHRAM010000158.1 GCA_020027305.1 Acidimicrobiia bacterium
AATACACGGTGGAATTCAATCCAACCAGAAGCGAGGCATCACTAATTAGGGGAATAAAAAATAACGCAAAAGAAATTGAAGGCGGAAAATGGACTTGGCGCTGGGACCCAACTAAAGAGGCCGCTGAAGAGGGCAAAGACATTCAAGATTTTGAATGGGGCAAGATTTGGGAGGCACTAGGAAGGCTCGCCAAAAATAAATTGCCACTATCACTATATAAAGGTGGAGCCAAAGGCAGCGTTCTAGATGACGATGACATCTCAGAGTTTCTCAAATGTTGCCCAGAAGCTGAAGTCGTCATCGTTCCAGACGCTGGACACAGCATTCAAGGCGACAAACCCGTTGAACTGGCAAACCTAATTGCTGAAAAACTTGTGAGCTAGCTAAGCTCGTTCAGCAGAAGTTTTCAAATCCGCCCCAAAACCTCACCCAGCAAGAAACCCATCGGGGATAAGCTCCAAATCATCCACCTCATCAATATCAATAGCCAAGTCATCAGCTTCCACAATCTCTACCTCCAAGCCCAGCTGTCTAGCTTCAGCAATATGGTGTGCAAAAGAGTTGCTTCCATAGCAAAATTTAAATCCGCACCTCAGTGGAACCCTAAGCACATTAGTTCCTTGCCTTTGGCGGTCGGGGGCTATTGAAATTGAGCGGTTTTTTGAGATAGATAGGCTTGCACTAGAAAGTTTTTGTGACGGCTCCCCAGAAACTCCACTAGAACTCCCATCTAAAATCTCACCAGAAAACAAAGGAGTAAAATCTCGTGCCAATGGAAGGTCGCTGTGTGCCAAAATCATTTCTCCATATCCATCGTTGCCAAAGATTTGAGCTGCCAGCTCAGCTGTGCCATTTAAGTTATAGCCTTCACTCCAAATAACTTCTGCGCCATGACCTTTAGCCCACCCAGAAACGACATCGTCATCGCAGGCAACAAAAATGTCAACATCTGACTTCAGCGATTTTGCCACCGAAAGAACGTGCCAAGCCATCTTTTCGGCAAGCGCCTCCCGAGCAGCCAAATCAAGCGCATCGCTCAGGCGGTTTTTTGCCTTCGCAAATGCCTTCACTGGAATCACAAATGCTCGTTTCATTTTTTCAGTTCATAAATTAGGCTATTAGGTAAGATTTATTTATGAAAGTCGCCATCATTGGGGGAGGGTCGTGGGGAACCACGGTTGCAAGCCTAGCTTCAATAAACGCAGATGCCATTTTGTGGTGTCGCTCAGACATCGTTGCTAGCGACATCAACGACAACCACAAAAACACCCGCTACCTAGACAACCTCCCCCTGAGCAAAACTCTTCACGCCACCACAGATTTGGAGCAGTGCCTAGATGGGGCAGAGCTGATTGTGATGGCAGTTCCCGCACAAGGGTTTAGGTCGATTCTTATTGAGGTTTCACAAATCATTCAAACACACGAAGCAAAACTGCAAACAAATAATGCACCAGAAACAACAAAACCAAAAACAACAGAACCACAAAAAAATAAATCTAAAACTTCCCCACCTAGCAAAAGCCCCATTCCCATTATCAGCCTCACAAAAGGATTAGAACAAAAAACAACACTTCGAATGACCCAAGTCATTTCAGAAGTTATGCCTGATAACCCTTCGGGGATTTTAACTGGCCCAAACCTAGCAAGGGAAGTTTTAGAAGGGCATGCAACTGCATCTGTGGCAGTTAGCGAGGATGAAAAAATAGCAGAGGCAACTCAGGATGCCCTTTCTATTCCCACATTTCGGATTTACACTCACACTGATGTGGTGGGTGCCGAGTTGGGGGGCGCCCTAAAAAATGTCATCGCCTTAGCAGCTGGAATGGTTGAAGGGCTTGGCAAAGGAGACAACACCCGCGCCAGCGTCATAACTCGTGGGTTAGCAGAGCTAACTCGGCTTGGCATTTCTATGGGTGGCCGCCCAGACACTCTGGCAGGGCTTGCTGGAATGGGCGATTTAATCGTGACAAGCATTAGCAGCCAAAGCCGAAATCGTTTTGTGGGGCAGCAACTTGGAAAAGGTCTAGCACTCAATGAAGTTATAGAGAAAATGGATCAAGTGGCAGAAGGAGTTTACACCACTGAAGTTGCCCTTGGCTTGGCATCAAAGCATGGCGTGGAGATGCCCATATCAGAAGCAGTTCAAACGGTCGTTTCTGGCGTGCTGACCGCTGAGGAGGCCTATCAAGAATTGCTTAAACGCCAAATGCGTTCTGAGCTGGATTAGTCAATGTGTCTCAAATTTGGCTAGTAGTAGGTTCTTAGTCGAACCTGCTCTCAGCCATATTGGCATTTATTCATACCTGCCCGCAATTGTGTTTACACCTTAATTGTTTGTTTTAGTTTGCCCCTTATCGCATGGATATTTATTTATGCCTGCCGTCTATCATATTGGCATTTATTCACACCTACCCTATTTTGACAATTAATTCTTTCAATTAGTTCTTTAGGCTTTTTAATTGGTTCTTTAGATATGGTGTTTTGATTTAGAAGAAAAACATACATTTGCTAAAATTAAAATAGATACTTCATATAGAAATTTTCAAAAATCTTTAAATTGAAAATTTAAAACATGAAAAAATCCAAAACGCAAATGTAAAAATTGCAAATCAAATCATTTGCAAATCATTCAGCAGACAATTAGATGATTAATTAAAACAAAAACTAATAAAATAAAAACCAACAAAACAAAAATCAACAAAGCAAAAAACAAGATAGGAGAAAGCAAAATGTTAGAAGCAGGAATCAAAGCCCCCGATTGGAGCGCCCCAGACCAAAATGGTGAAACACGTTCTTTGAGTGACTATGCTGGGAAGTGGCTGATTTTTTGGTGGTATCCCAAAGCCTCAACTCCTGGATGCACAATTGAAGGGCGAGGTTTTCGAGATAGCATTTCAGATTTAGAAAGTGCTGGGGCAGCTGTTGTGGGCGCATCTTTTGACACAACAGACGAGCTAAAAAAGTTTGCTGATGAAGAGGAATTTTCATTCTCACTCATTTCAGACCTCGACAAAAAGATTGGGGCAGATTATGGAGTGGAGCGAACAGAAGACATGCCATTTTTTGAAGCAGGAATTCCTCGCAGAATTACTTATTTGATTTCACCTGAGGGAGAAATCGTGAATGCCTATGACTTAGAAGATGGCGACAACGACCTCAGCAAACACGCCACAGATCTTTTGGCAGAAATCAACAGCCAATAGGAACGCACAAAAACACTGAGCTAAAAAATCGTACTCGGCTTGTTTAAAGCCCCATAAAGTTTCCGCCATCCACCGTTAAGGTTTGGCCGGTCACATATCTTGAAAGTTGGCTCGCCAAAAATACTGTTGCTTGCCCGATGTCATTTTCGGGGTCGCCAATATACCCAAGCGGAGTTCTGCTAAGTAGCCGTTCTTCTAGTTCTGGATTTTTCTTATAGCCCCTTTCCATAGCAGGTGTCATTGCCACGGGGTTAAGAAGGTTGACTCTAACATCTGGCCCCCACTCTTTGG
>JAHRAM010000175.1 GCA_020027305.1 Acidimicrobiia bacterium
ACTCTTTAATGCTTTTTAGTGAGATTGATATACCAAAACGAATCCTTGCCTAAGAATTTTAAGAGAATCAGCTGTTAAATCAACGACTGTTGAGGCTGTATCAGAAAGTGCCCCCCCATCACATATAATGTCGACAGATTGACGAATTTGCTCATCTAAATCCTTTATTTCTAACGGAGTTTTTTGACCTGACACATTTGCACTTGTGCCAGCTATGGGGCCAGTAATCTCTAAAAGCTCTAAAAGCCATTCGTGATTAGGGCATCTCACACCTAATGTATTTCCACCAAAAGCAGGGTCATCTCCCCCAAATGTTTCAACCATGTATTCATCGGGCGGCTGTTTAACTTTTGAGAAAACTATTGTCAGCCCTCCTGGCCAATGTTTTTCAATTAGCTCATAGCCCAACTTGCTAATCTCAACTACACCACTCAAATCACTTCCATTCGGCACCAAAAAACTTATCGGCTTGTCGTTTGAGCGAGGCTTTACAGATAACAATTTTTTTCTTCCTTCCTTTCCTCTAACAAAAATTCCATAAACCGTATCTGTTGGAACAAGGGCTACTCCACCAGCAAGCAACACATCGGCTACCTGTGCTATGGAATTAGGCTGGCTAGTGTTTGTAAGTTTTGTTTCTGACATGTTTTTATTTTTCTGGTTTAGTTTTTACATGCTATTTTTTTGTGTGCTATTTTTTGCTATTTTTTTAGCCCAACTATTTTTAGATTTTTTGGCAGACAAGAACTCTCTTTCGGCCGGCCAAATCGCGCTCTGTTGAAACATTTTTATATGTCGCTTCAGCCAACATTGCCAATTCATCTGCCTGATGGGGTGCCAGCTCTAAAACCAGCCATCCATCATCAGCTAAATATGGGCTGGCATTTAATATAATGTGGCTCAAATCTTCACACCCAGTCTTACCACTTCTTAAAGCAACTCTGGGTTCATAGCTTTCTACCTCTCTTGGTAAATCCTCACCTGAAGAAATATAAGGTGGGTTTGAAACAATAAGGTGGAATTTGTTTTGATAATTGCTTTCGCCAACTCTTTGGAGCGCCTCAAACCAACTGCCTTTTAGAAATTGAGGGGGGTTGTGGGTCGCGTTTTCAAAAACCATGTTGAAATTTTGCTCATAATTAATTCTTGCTACTTCTAAAGCATCGTTTGAAATGTCGCTCAAAGTTATTTCAAGCCTGACTTCCTTATTTGTAAAATGTTCTTTTAAGTGATTCTCAACATACTCAGACCCCTCTTTAAGAATTGAGAGCCCGATTGCCCCAGAGCCACACCCCACATCTAAAACGCGACACACACTTAAAGCAGTTAGCCCCTCTTTCACAAACTCACTCAAACATCTAAGCGCCACATCAACTGTTATCTCAGTTTCTAATCTAGGAATAAGCACTCGCTCATCTAGCAAAAGATTAAGGTTTCGAAATTTCCATGACCCAAAAATATATTGCAAAGGCTTTCCGCTTTTTCGCTCTGAAATAGCATCATAAATCGAATCGCTATCGTCACCATATTCTTCTAGAATAAATCGAGCTTCAGCCTCTGGAGTGTGGCTTACTTCACTAAGCTGATTGGTCAATTCTGTAAGTTGCATTTAGCTACTGGGGTGAGATTTTTCTTTGATTCTCTAGGTGCTCTCTTGATTTGACAACCTTTGTCTACCAATCTTTTATTTGTCTATTTTTTGAGACATTAGCTATCTTTAGCCTGCTGCTTTGTTCCGTGCGTGATAAGAGCCTCAAGGATTTCGTCAATGTCGCCTGCCAGCACTTTATCCAATTTGTGAAGAGTTAACCCCAAACGATGATCTGTAACCCTATTGTCTTTAAAGTTATAGGTTCTTACCTTGTCTGAGCGCCCGCCACTTTTTAGTTGTCCTCGTTTTTGCTTGGCTCGTTCATCAGCTTGGCGCTGCTTTTCTGCCTCATAAATACGAGAACGCAAAACCTGCATCGCCTTGTTTCGATTTTGAAGTTGGCTTTTTTCATCTTGCATAGCAACTGTTATGCCAGTGGGCTTATGGGTTATTCGAACGGCAGAATCAGTTGTGTTCACCGACTGCCCACCAGGACCAGATGAGCGATACACATCAATCTCAATATCAGAATCTTTAATTTCAACTTCCACCTCATCTACTTCTGGCAAAACTGACACAGTGGCAGACGATGTATGAACTCGCCCCTGTGATTCTGTATCTGGAACTCGCTGAACCCGATGTGGCCCACCTTCATATTTGAGATATTTCCAAACTGCTGCTCCCTTGAGCAAAAAGATAACTTCATCATATCCGCCCATTGGGGAATCCTGTGCCATTAGCAATTCTGACTTCCACCCCATCTTTGTGGCAAAGGCGTTATACATTTTATATAGGTCTTTGGCAAAGAGGTTTGATTCCTCTCCCCCTTCAGCTCCACGAATTTCAACGATTACATCTTTGTCATCATCTGGGTCGGGCGGAACCAGCCTCTCAATGATTTCTTCACTAAGTTGCTCTATTTTTTCTTTCAAGCTCTCAGCTTCGTCAGCTAGAGCTGCTTTTTCAGACTCATCGTTTGTAGCAGAAAAAAGCTCTAGGGCAGCTTCCCTGTCAGAGCAGGCAACCACATAATTGGTATATGAAGCAGATAGCTCAGACAAATATTTTTGTCTCTTAGAAAGCTCGGCAAATTTTTTTCGGTCCTTGACGGTTTCAGGTTTTGTCAAGCTAGCAATAACATCGTCAAGCTCTTCTAGCAAAGTTTTAATTTTGCCTTCTGGAATTTCAAGCATTAAGATTCAGCAGACTCTTCAGACTGGCTCTTTCGCCTACGCCTGCCGTAGCGCTTTTCAAATCTCTCTACCCTTCCCGCTGTATCAACAATCGTCATCTGCCCAGTAAAAAAAGGATGGCTGGCACTTGATATTTCAACCTTTGCTAACGGATATGTCTTTCCATCTTCCCATTCCGTAGTTTCTTTGGTGGGAATAGTAGAGCGAGTCAAAAACTTCTCCCCAGATGAGGAATCTTGAAAAATAACCTCTCTATATTCAGGATGGATGTCTGGTTTCATAGATTTAATTTCTAGTTCAATTCTAGCTGAAAATAATTGCTAATTACCCTTGGCGACTTCAGCCAAAAAGGTCTTGTTGTCAGGAAAGCTCTTTAGACGATCTATTAAAAGCTCCAAGCCTCCTGCTAGGTTGCCAGCACCTCCATTTGACTCATCTGCTCCAAATCCTTGTAGCACTCGGCGTAGCTTCCAAACTTGCTGAAGTTGACTACGCGAAAACAATAGCTCTTCATGTCGAGTGGAACTTGATAAAACATCAATAGCTGGATAAATTCTTCGCTCGGCAATGCCTCTATCTAGGCGGAGTTCCATGTTTCCAGTGCCTTTGAACTCTTCAAAAATCACTTCGTCCATCTTTGAGCCAGTTTCCACCAAAGCAGTAGCAAGGATTGTGAGCGAACCACCCTCTTCCATATTTCTGGCTGCACCAAAAAATTTCTTGGGGGGATAAAGCGCCGCAGAATCAACACCACCTGACATTATTCTTCCAGTTGTTGGTGCCCCTAAATTGTAAGCACGTGCAAGCCGAGTGATGCCATCAAGAATGATAACCACATCTTTTGACTTCTCCACACTTCGCTTAGCTGTTTCAATGGTCATCTCAGCAACTCTAATGTGTTCTTCAGCTGGGCGATCAAATGTAGAGGCTACAACCTCACCTTTTTGCAAATGTCTACGCATGTCAGTGACTTCTTCAGGGCGCTCATCAACCAACAAAACAACCAGTTCAACCTCAGGATTATTGATTTCAATAGAGCGGGCAATTTCTTTCATAATCGTTGTCTTGCCAGCTTTAGGGGGCGAAACAATCAAACCACGTTGACCCTTGCCAATGGGTGAAACCAAATCAATAATTCTGGTAGTCATATTTTCTGGCTCACCAGGACGTTCTAGCCTGAGCTGGTTGTCAGGAAACAACGGGGTTAGGTCTTCAAAGTTTGGTCGCTTGACTCGGCTGCCTTCTTTTGTTGCCTCGCCATTGACCTTTCCAATCTTTACAAGAGCAGCATTCTTTTCTTTTCTATTGGCCGAGCGAGATATGCCTTCTAAATGATCGCCCTTTCTAAGATTGAACTGCTTAATCTGTCTAGCTGCAACATAAACATCATCTCTGGTTGGAACATAACTATTAACTCGCAAGAACCCATACCCATCTTCTTGTAGGTCTAACAAACCCGCAACTGGAACTTCCCTTACTTCTTCTTGGTCATGGTCGTCATCTCGCTGGCGGTTTCCACTTCTTCGGCGACGGTTAGTTGAGTTGCTCTTGCCTGAATATGATTTCTCAAAGCTCGCCTCTTCGGGAGAATCATCATCTTTTGAAGTAGTAACATCTTCGTTATCAGAAGCATCTATATCATTTGTAGAATTTTTTGAACTCACATCTCTAGAATTCTCGCCAGAGTCAGAACCAGAACCAGCTAAATCCAAAATCATATCTATGATTTGTGCCTTTAAGTCTTGCTGATTAGGAGAGCCTCCCATTGCCTTTGCTAGGGCGCTCAACTCTTCTTTGGTTTTCTTTTCAAGCTCTGCTCGATTTTGTTCGTTTGACATTATGTTTTGAAGTTTTTAATTTTTTAAATTGCTGATATCTGGAAATTATTTTGGAAAATGAAATTGTTGCCCCTAGGGATTTGCTTCCTCTTGGAATTGCTATTTTCAAATTCAATAAATTTAAATTTTTATCTCTAAATAATTATTTAAAATTGCTGCCTTATGAATTTTTTATTTAAATTTTTCGCTTTAAATTTATTACCAAATTTTTGTGGCTTGAAAAATCTTAAATTCTTGGGAAGCGATTTTTCTTCTCAAAATTAAAACTTTAACATCTTAAAATTCGAAGTTTAAAATTCAAAGTTTAAAGTTTTTGAATTTGAGAATTTATGACGTCCCAAATCAGACTCTTATATATTAGCACAAATAAATTGCTTTTTCAACTTACAGCCTTATTTTGACATATTTTCAAAAACTCTGGAACAGTCCAGTTTTTAGGCTAACCAATAGCTAATAGCTCCCCCATCAACTTGTGACCAGGAACTATTTCTGCTTCTGCCACATATGATTCTGTGTAGGTGGCAGCTTGATTTTTTTCAGTGCTTTTAGAATTAAGCAACATATATGGCACTGGATCTGACGTATGTGTTTTTGAGGCGATTGAAGTTACATGGTCAGGAAGAAGAAGCATCGCCCATTCTCCCATCTCATCTAAACTTGGATATGAATATAAATATTTTGAGTTAAGAGTGATGAGGGTATGGCAGAAAAC
>JAHRAM010000180.1 GCA_020027305.1 Acidimicrobiia bacterium
TTCCAAGGAAGATTGAGTTTGTGGGTGAGCTTCCACTCAATGCCTCTGGCAAGGTTTTAAAATATAAGCTCAAAGAAATGAGTGCAGGGTTTAACAAGTCTTAAATACTTAAAAAGTGAGACAAAAAGAAATGAGCTAAAGAAAAAATGAGAACAAAAAAATAAAAAGTGGAAAGCTCAGATAGATTTTTTACTCGCCCGTTTTTGGTGCTTGCCATTCTTGCCAGTGGGGTAGTTTCAGGTTTGCTAGGTATTGGTGGTGGGGTGATGCTGGTTCCAAGCCTTGTTTATTTGGGAGGGCTTAATCAAAAGATTGCCCACGCCACCTCGTTGTGTGGCATCGTTATCATTGCTACATCAGCGATGTTTGGTTATCTTGCAGATGGAAGTGTGAACTTTTGGGCCGCTCTATGCATTGCCCCAGGAGCATGGATTGGGGTTCGACTTGGAACACTCCTTTTGAAGAAAATATCAACTGATGTGTTGAAGTTGATATTCGGGCTGCTTGCGATTATTGTAGCAGCCCGTTTAATTATTGGAATTAGTGAGGGAACAGATAATTTCAATATTAATTTTTTAGCTGTGCTTGGGCTTCTATCAGTTGGGCTGATCGCAGGATTTATATCTGGGTTATTTGGAGTCGGAGGGGGAATTATTATGGTTCCAAGCCTCATTATCTTTTTTGAATTTATGGGTGGAGATGCCCGTGGAACATCCCTTCTAGTTATTTTGACAACTGCCACAATCGGAACCTATAGCAACTATCGCTTAAAAAATGTTGATCTAAAAATTGGGTTGAAGCTGGGCATCGTTGGTGCGTCCACGTCAATTGTTGGCTCTATTATTTCACGTTATATTTCTGATAGTGTAACAGCGTGGATTCTCGCTGGTGTTTTAGTTGCAGTGGCGTTGCGAATGTTTTATGAATCTTGGAAAATCAAAAGCAAATAGCTCAAACAGAAGCCAAGTCAATTCAAAAAATCACTGCTGAGCGTGCCTAGTGTCAGCTCCACCCATTGAAGCAATTCCTATAAGGATGAGCCCCAGCCCTACCAGCGCCAACCAGTGTGTAGTTTCATCTCTTATAAAGTGCCCCATATAAAGTGCAACTAAAGGAATTAAAAAGTTCACAGAGCTTGCCCTAGTGGCGCCTACCCTTGCGCTTAAAAGATTGGCAGCGTGTGGGGTTATAGCCGTAGCACCAATGCCTAAAATAATGACTGCAATATATGGAAGTAGATTGTGCTGTGTTTGAAACATTCCATAAATCCCATAGGGGGCTGTTACTATGCTTCCCACAAAGAGCATTCTCAAATTTACAAAGTAGCTACCATATTTTTGGGTTAGAGGAATTGAGAAGTTGTAAGAAAAGGCATAACACACCAAAGCTATCATCACTAGCACCACGCCAAGAGCTTCTGCGTCAAAGTCGGTTACATTTGGAAGGGCAGTGGCAACTAGCCCGCCAAGCCCAAAGCACAATCCAATGACATTTTTTCTGCTGGGGGCAGTTTTCAAAAATAAGCTGGCTAAGATAGTTGCAAAAATAGGCTGTGCCCCAACTAGCATTCCAGCAAGCGAAGATGCAATCCACTGCTGAGCGATAGCAAATAAAGTTAGCGGAAGGGCTAGTGAAACAATCCCAAGAATCGTGATACTAGCTTTGTCGTGGAAATCCAATTTGTGCTTAGGAATCTTTATGGGAATGAGAGCAAAGAAAACAAAAGCAAATGTCATGCGAAGCCAAACGATTGTGCCTGGGTTCATTCCTCCGTCAAGTGCTTCAGCCACAAAATAAAAAGCAGTTCCCCAAAACACAACAGGCATAAGCCCCAGCCCCCACTCAGGAAGCCCCATTGCTTTTGAGCTTTTGCCTTTAGCGCTGAACTGAAATTTTCGCTTACCTTGATTGGGTTTGCGATTTAGATTTTCGTGTTCGTTATTTTCAGGTTCTTGGCTCATTCTTATTTATCTTAATTAATTCAAATGCTTATTAATTAAACACCATTTAAGCTTGTTTTAGTTTGCGTTTATTCAAACTAGAATTAAACAATATATAAAGTGAAAATACTTGTTCCGAGCAACAAAATTATGAACGGCCTTTTAGGGGTCAGAGATCAAAACATCAATTTTATTGAATCTGTTTTTGGGGGGGTTAAAATCTCTGCCCGTGGCAATGAAATTACTCTAGATGGCAAAAGTTCAGATGAGGTGGCTTCCATCATTGAAGAGCTGATAACACTTTTAGAAAGTGGGCAAGAACTAGATGAGGTAAATTTATCAAGGGTGGTGAATTTCTATAGAGATAAAAGAGATAGTGAAGGCAATCACGAAAACGGAAGCCTTGAAACAAATTACACAACTAAAAAAAACGGGGTTAGCAATTTCTCAAGTAGTAGGGCTATAAGAACCCCAATATTAGAAACACCTAGAGGTGTTCAAATCAAACCAGAAACCATAGGGCAGCAGAGATATGTGGATGCCATTAACCGAAACATTATAACTTTTGGTTTGGGGCCAGCTGGCACTGGAAAGAGTTGGTTGGCAGTGGCAATGGCAGTTAAGGCTCTTAAAGAAAAACAAGTAGAGCGAATTATTATGACTCGCCCAGCAGTTGAAGCGGGCGAACGTTTAGGTTTTCTCCCTGGTGATTTAATGGCAAAGATAGACCCATATCTCCGCCCGCTTTATGATGCTGTGTCAGAGTTTCAAACCCCTGAGGTGATGTCACGTTTACTAGAGCAATCAGTTATTGAGGTTGCACCGCTTGCTTTTATGCGTGGGCGAACCCTAAACAATAGTTTCGTTATTTTGGATGAGGCACAGAACACCACCCCAGCACAGATGAAAATGTTTTTGACCCGTATTGGTTTTGGCACCAAGGCCGTTGTTACTGGCGATACCACCCAGATAGATGTCGCTGGCAACAACTCTAGTTTGCCCGACCTAGAATTGATTTTGGGTGGAGTTGAAGGGTTGGAATTCATTCATCTTTCGAGCAAGGATGTTGTCAGGCACCCGATTGTTACTCAAATTGTGAATGCTTATGATAGTAGTCGATAACCGACAAGATATTTTTAAGCCTTTGGGTGAACTACCTTTAAAGAATGGAACGACCGCAAATGATATTGAAGACTGGCTAAAGGGGCATGGAGCTGAAATCTTGAATCTACTTGACCTTTCGAAATATGAACTCAGCATTTCCTTGGTAGGGCTAGAAGAAATTAAAAAACTCCACAATAAATTTATGGGTGAACCAAGCGCTACCGATGTGCTGGCTTTTCCACAAGATTTTAATGACGACACTTTTGAAGCCGAAGCTTATTCAAGCAGCGATTTTTTGAGTGAGAATGGGAAAGAGCCAACTAAGATTTTGGGTGATGTGGTGATTTGCCCAGAATATATTTTTACTACTCTTAAGAATAAAGACACTTCCAAAGATGACGACAAAAATAATACAGAAGAAAGTTTCCTACAAAAAGAAGTTTTAAAATTGCTGGTTCATGGAATCCTTCATTTGACAGGGCACAACCACTATAAGCGGACAGATAAAAAAAAGATGTTCAAACTACAAGATGAAATTCTCAAGCAGTTGGTTTAAATACCTCTTATGTGGAGCCATAGTTTTTGGCATTGGCTTACTGGTGGCAGCTTATTTCAGTAGCTGGATAGCGGTAGGAATTCTAGGATTAGTATTTGCTCAGCTTGTTGCCTTAATGTTTGTAGTGAAACGTTTACCCAAGGCCGAAGATGTATCTCAGATTAATGGGGCAGCACAAGACCCATTTGGCGATACTTTGGTTAGAGAGGTTATGGTTCCAAGAACAGATATGGTGACAGTTGATAGCACTTTTAACGTGGAAGAAAGCCTTGACTTAATGTTGTTTAATGGTTTTAGTCGAATGCCCGTTTGTGGGGAGGGCATAGACGACATTCTGGGCATTGTATTTGCAAGAGATTTGATGGCCGCAGTTCGTGACAATGTCGGAACAAAATCAGTTTCCACAAAAATGCGAGATGCTAATTTCATTCCTGAAACCAAACGAATTTCTAGCCTGCTCCAAGAAATGCAAGCAAGTAGTCGTCATGTTTCAATTGCTATTGATGAGTTTGGTGGCACAGCAGGGCTTGTTACTCTTGAAGATCTAATTGAAGAAATAGTGGGTGAGATAACAGATGAGTTTGATATGGAAAAGCCCCTGATGGAGCGACTGGGAGAAGATGAGTTTAGAATAAATGGGCGTCTACCAGTTGGTGAACTAGCAGAGACTTTAGGAATAGAAATCCCAGCTGGGAATTGGTCTACGGTTGGAGGATTTATTTTTACCACACTTGGGCATATTCCAGAAGAAAATGAAGAGATTTCTGTAGAAGGATATAGATTTTTGGTAGAACAAGTTCATGGGCGAAGAATTGCTAGGGTTAGAATTTCGCCAGCGCGTGAATCTTTAGAAGGCACTTCTTTTAATGGAAAGCTATCAAGCGATGGGCTGCTGAATTCAAAACCTTCACAATCTCTAAGGTCTAAAAATGTTAGATAATTTTTCTCAGGTTGTAGAAATGAATGGTTATGGAAATGAATGAGGCTACTTGCGACCACATTGCTTTTGTAATGGATGGCAACGGCAGGTGGGCTACACAAAAAGGACTACCCAGAAGTAAGGGGCACGAAGCAGGAGCTGATGCTTTATTTGAAATCCTAGATGCACTTCATCAACTAAAGATGAAGTGGGTTACTGTTTATGGATTTTCAACTGAGAACTGGAATCGCCCAGAAGATGAAACCGACCAGTTATTTGACTTTAGCTCTCAACTCATTTTGAATAGGAGAAACGAACTTATAGAAAAAGGTGTGCGAGTTTATTTTGCTGGTTCAAACGATGGCAGAATCCCAAAAGCACTTTCAGATGAGATGAAAAAAACACAAGAGCTATCTGCCAAAAACACAGACACAAACCTAATTGTGGCTTTTAACTATGGTGGGAGAAATGAAGTTGTAGATGCCGTGAGACAGTTGGCGTCAAATGGAACAGACCTTGCAAATATTAGTGAAGCAGATATTTCTTCTTATCTCTATGTGCCAGAGGCGCCCTACCCAGACCTAGTGGTTCGTACTTCTGGCGAATGTCGCATCTCTAATTTTTTGATTTGGCAGATTGCGTATAGTGAGTTGAAGTTTTTGGATGTGCTTTGGCCTGATTTTACTCCTGAGCATCTTCATGAAGTGCTAGCAGAATATGAACAGAGGGAGCGCCGCTATGGCGGACTAAATGGTGAGTCAAGTGAAACGTTATAGCGATGAGGCAATTGTGCTTCGCTCTTACAAGTTGGCAGAGGCAGACAGAATTGTGGTGCTTCTAACAAAAAACAATGGCAAGGTTAGAGCTGTGGCAAAAGGTGTGCGAAAAATGAAGAGCCGATTTGGTTCAAAACTAGAGCCATTCAATCACTTAACAGCACAGATACATCGCGGTAGGGGCGACCTAGATTTTATTGTTGAGGTTGAATCCATTTCCCAATTCCCGATTATCCGTTCATCTTTGTCGCGATTAGATAGCGCCTATTGCTTTCTTGAAATAATCGACCGTGTATCTTTAGAAGCACGCCCAGCCCCTCGCTTGTTTGAGATGCTTCTAGGGGCGCTAAATGTCTTGGAAAAATCAGATGTTAAATCTGATAGCCCAATTTTGGTTCCAGCGTTTTATCTCAAGGTGTTGGCAAAAGAGGGGTTTGCCCCAGTGTTAGATATTTGTGTGGTATGCGGGAAAAATTCCCAGCTAACTCGGTTTGATTTTGAAGAAGGTGGAATGTGTTGTTTAGGTTGTGGCAGAACTGGTGTGAAGGTTTCGCCCAAAGCCCATTCACTTCTTCAAATGGTATTGGAGGGAGAATTAAATCAAGCACTATCTGAGCCAGTTTCTCAAAAAGTGTCAGAGGAGGTTGCTAAATTGGCTACTAGATACTTGGAATATCGACTGGAACTAAAATTAAGAACAAATTAAGAACTTAATTTGGTGCCAATTTGAAATAGGAGTTAATTTAAAATTTATATAAAGTGGCAGACTGGCAGGTATATAAAATAGTTCAACACATAATTAAACAGGCAGAATTAACAAACATAATTAAATAAGCAGAATTAGTAAACATAATTAAAAAATGCGGAAGGGCAAACAAAACACATTAAACAAAATAATTACAGAAAGCAACAGAAATAAAATTTACTTGAATTGAAAATGACTAATAAAAACAATAAAAAACCCAACGACAAGAACAGCAAAAAAGATGTTGGCTTAGCTGACGATAATTTGTTGGCTAAAGTTATAAACCTCACTAAGCGAAGGGGATTTGTATTCCCCTCTGCTGATATTTACGGTGGGTTTAGGTCAGCTTATGATTTTGGCCCAGTCGGGGTTTTGCTGCTTAGAAATGTGAAAGAAACGTGGTGGTATTCAATGGTTCAAACCCGTGATGAGGTTGTGGGCTTAGATGCTTCTATTTTGTCACCCCCAGCAATTTGGGAGGCTTCAGGACACCTTGAAAATTTCACAGACCCATTGGTTGATTGTAAGGCTTGTGGAGTTCGCCATCGCCACGATCAATTAGAAGATAAAGACACTTGCCCAGATTGTGGCAAAAAAGGTGAAATGACTGAGCCTCGTCAGTTCAATTTAATGTTTAAAACCAGTGCGGGCCCAGTTGCTGATTCAGGTGCTGATGTTTATTTGCGTCCAGAAACTGCACAGGGGATGTTTATCAACTATGGTCTGGTGGCTAATGCTAGCCGCAAAAAACCTCCGTTTGGCATCGCTCAAATTGGAAAGTCGTTTAGAAATGAAATCACTCCTGGAAACTTTATCTTTCGCACTCGCGAGTTTGAACAGATGGAAATGGAATATTTTGTTCCACCAGAAGAAAGCCCAAAGTGGCATAAGTATTGGTGCGAGGAACGACTGAATTGGTATATAAACCTAGGCATTCCAAAAGACATGCTTCAACTTAGAGAGCATGGACCAGATGAAAGAAGCCATTATTCTGATGCCACTTCAGATGTTGAGTTTAAATATCCGTGGGGGTGGGGTGAGCTAGAAGGCATCGCTAACCGAACTGATTTTGATTTGAGTCAGCACGCCAAACATTCAGGTAAAAAGCTAGAACACCTTGATTCTGAAACAGGTGAAAAATATATTCCTCATGTAATCGAGCCCGCTGCTGGTGCCACACGAGCAATGATGGCATTTTTAATTGCAGCATACGATGAAGAAGAGGTGAAAGGGGAAAAGCGAACGGTGCTTAGGTTGGATTGGCGACTGGCTCCCTACAAAGCTGCCGTGCTTCCACTTTCTAAAAAACCAGAGCTTTCAAAAAAGGCAAAGGAAGTGCTTGAACTTCTCCAACCGCTTTATATGGTTGATTTTGATGAAACCCAATCAATCGGCAAACGTTATCGACGCCAAGATGAGCTAGGCACTCCATTTTGTATCACGGTTGATTTTGAATCTCTAGACGATGATGCCGTAACGGTTCGCGACAGAGACTCTATGGAACAAGATAGAGTGACAACAAAAGATTTGGTGAAATACTTGGCAGAGCATCTAAAAAATCAATAAAGATATAGAAATGGCAATACTAGATGAAGATGTAGCTCGAGTTAGAGACGACACTGACATTGTTTCGCTAATTGAAGAGCACACCTCTTTGAAGAGGTCGGGTAAAAATATGATGGGGCTATGTGTCTTTCATGATGAAAGGTCGCCTTCAATGTCTGTGTCTCCAAACGAAGGGTT
>JAHRAM010000067.1 GCA_020027305.1 Acidimicrobiia bacterium
ACACCGCTAATTTGGGAAGCCTCATTAGAAGTGCTGAATGTGCTGGAGCAACTGGGCTGGTGATGAGTAGACATAGGTCTGCTTCAATTACAGCTGCCACAGCAAAAGCTGCTTCAGGTGCTATTGAATATTTGCCGATGGCTGTAGTTTCGGGAATACCGCAAACACTAGAAACACTAAAATCACATAATGTTTGGACGGTAGGGCTTGACCAAAATGCTGATAGCTCAATCTATGACATCAAATTTGCCAACGAACCGATTGCTTTAGTTATTGGGGCAGAGGGCGAGGGCTTGAAAAATCTAACGAAAAAACGCGTAGACACTTTAGCTTCAATTCCACTCCATGGCAGAATCAGCGCACTAAATGCAGCGGTGGCATCAGCGGTGGCATGTTTTGAGATTCAAAGGTTGCGTGAATCTTCAAAATAAAAATCGCTAACAATATACGATATAGCTACCGACATAAAACACAAATATCAAAATACATGCTAAAAATACTAGAAATAAAAAAATGTCTTAGGGCAAAGGCTGAGCCCGAGGTGGGATTCGAACCCACTACCTCCTGTTTACAAGACAGGTGCTCTAGCCAAATGAGCTACTCGGGCATACTAAAAGAATACAAATTTATGCTACAAGATGTAATCTAATTATTGATGGACAAAACTAATATTAAAGGAGCTATATTAGCTTTAGTTGCAATCGCAATCGGAGTGTTGGTGCTGGCACTAGCACTTGATGGCCCTAGTGGAAGCGAGACAGCTACTACAACCACTACTACCACAACGACGACCACACTCCCAGAAACCACAACCACAACAGCGCCAACCCCAACTGTTCGAGCTCCCAGCCAAGTGACTTTAGTGATAGCAAATGGAACTGACGTAGATGGGGCAGCTGGAAAACTCACTGACACACTAAAGGGGCTCGGCTATATCACCGAACAAGCCCATAACACCACCGAACCACAAAACACCTATAACATTTTTTATCTACCTGGCTGGGAAGAAGAAGCTAAAGTAGTTGCCCGTGCTATTGGCGCAATCAACGACCAAGCAGTAAATACATTGGTTCAACCGCTACCGATTAACTATGAATTTGCAGAAGTTGGGGATTCTGTTATTGTAATCATTATTGGAAAAGACGCCTCATTAATTAATTCAGAACCAGTGGCTAGCCCCGAAGACGTTTCCAGCAATTCTGCAACTTCGTAAAATTCTGTTGAAGCCACCAGCTCTAGTGAGCTAGCCGCCTGCTACTGCTGGCACTAGCGAAAGCGTCTGTCCATCTTTCACCGCTGTTTTAGTTCCCTCCATATATCGGGTGTCTTCATCGTCAATGAAGATGTTCACAAACCGCTTGGCTTCTCCGTTTTCATCCAAAATGCGCTCCTTGAAACCAGGATGCTTTGCTTCTAGGCCGTCTAATGCCTCTGAAACATTTTCACCTTCTACTTCAACTTCGCCAACTCCATCTGTCAAAACTCTAAGGGTAGTTGGAATACGAATAATTACACTCATTATTTAAAGCCTACACATTTTTTCTGCCAATTATTTCTACCAATTATATGAGCCAACGTATTTAGTAGCCATGAGTAGGCCATCAAATTCTTGTCTTGTCAAAATTTGTCTTTTAATGTATATAATTAATTTTGTTGTAAGGCAAGTTTGAAAGCACTGCTCAACAGAGCTATTAAATAAAAATGCTAAACAAAAAAGAGGGAAAAGGAAAAATAAAAAAAGGAAAAGGAGATAATCAAAATGGCAAAAGATATCCGTTTTAGTGAAGAGGCAAGACGTTCTCTTGAATCAGGAATGAACCAACTGGCAGATGCTGTCAGAGTAACCCTTGGCCCTAAGGGTAGAAATGTAGTTTTAGAAAAGAAATGGGGCGCACCTACTATCACCAACGATGGGGTTTCTATTGCCAAAGAGATTGACCTTGAAGACCCTTATGAAAAAATCGGTGCTGAATTAGTAAAAGAAGTTGCTAAGAAAACCGATGATGTTGCTGGCGATGGAACTACTACTGCTACCGTGCTTGCTTGGACAATGGTTCGTGAAGGGCTAAGAAATGTAGCAGCAGGGGCAAACCCAATGTTGCTAAAGAAAGGCATTGAAGCTGGTGTTCAAGCAGCCACTGAAGCAATCAAAAAAGAAAGCAAAGATGTGGGTGGCTCAAAAGAACAAGTTGCACAAGTTGCCACAATATCTGCAGCCGACGAAGAAATCGGAGCACAAATATCAGAGGCCATTGAAAAGGTTGGTAGAGACGGCGTAATCACCGTTGAAGAATCACAAACATTTGGAATGGATTTAGATTTCGTTGAGGGTATGCGTTTTGACAAGGGTTATATCTCTCCTTATTTCATAACCGACCCTGACCGCATGGAAGCAGTGCTTGATGATCCTTATATCTTGTTGGTAAGTTCTAAGATTTCAGCTGTTCGTGATGTGGTTCCATTGCTTGAAAAAGTTATGCAAGCTAGCAAGCCACTTTTAATTATCTCAGAAGATGTTGAAGGGGAAGCCTTAGCAACCCTAGTTGTCAATAAAATACGAGGAACTCTAAATGCTTTTGCTGTGAAGGCTCCTGGATTTGGCGACCGCAGAAAAGCAATGCTCGAAGACATGGCGATTTTGACTGGCGGGCAAGTCATCTCAGAAGAGGTCGGACTAAAACTTGAAAACGCCACGATTGACTTGCTTGGGCAAGCCAGAAAAATTGTTATAAGCAAAGATGAGACAACTATCATTGAAGGCAATGGTGAAAAATCAGGGGTTGAAGGGCGAATTGCCCAGATAAAAAATGAAATTGAAAGCACCGACTCAGATTATGACCGCGAAAAACTCCAAGAGCGCCTTGCCAAACTCTCTGGTGGTGTTGCCATTTTGAAAGTCGGTGCCGCCACAGAAGTGGAATTGAAAGAAAAGAAGCATCGCATTGAAGATGCAGTCAGCACAACCAAAGCAGCTATGGAAGAAGGCGTAGTTGCAGGCGGGGGCGTAACGCTAATCCGTGTTAAACCAGTTGTTGACAAAGTGGCCGATTCACTGAAAGACCCAGATGAGGCAACAGGCGCAAGAATTATTGCTTCCGCTCTGGCAGGCCCACTCTATCAAATTGCAGACAACGCTGGAATGGATGGCGGAGTTGTAGTTGGCAAAGTTCAAGAGTTGTCAGGACCCAATGGTCTAAATGCAGAAACTGGAGAATATGAAGACCTTATTGCAGCTGGCGTCATTGATGCTACTAAAGTAACGCTTTCAGCACTTCAAAATGCAGGTTCAATTGCTGCCCTGTTTCTCACAACCGAAGCCGTAGTAGCAGATCAACCAGACCAAAATGATTCAGCGGGCGGAGGCATGCCCAATATGGACTTCTAGGCAACTAATCTAGGCAAATAAAAAGCCCAGCAATTTTTGAATACTGTAAGCGACACTCATCCTTCACCTGATTCACCCTCAGGCGATTTAGAGCACCAAGCTGAAACTGGTTTGATGGTAATGCACTTATTCTGCCATTCTCAACTGCACACTAAAAAAGCTATCATTGACCCAGGCTGGAAACCGCCCAACACAAAAATAATACGAATGGCTATCAAAGAATTTGAAAAAAAGGATAAAAAGCTCAATCAAATTGTGAGCGTGGAGATTTTGGGGCACAAAGCTGACATTGCTTTTATGCTGCTTAGCCCAAGTCTTGAAAACCTCATTGACTTTCAGAGGGAACTCCAAAGCTCTGGCTTAAAAATCTCTTATTCCTACCTTTCAATGACTGAGCTTTCAGAATATGCCAAAGAGCTACCAGAGCCGATGAAAAAAGAGCGCCTCTACCCCACTGTTCCCCCAAAAGAGAAAAATATCTGGTGTTTTTACCCAATGTCAAAATCTAGGGGCGAAAAAAATAACTGGTTTATTCTTCCCTACGAGGAGCGGAAGGCACTAATGTATGAACATGGAACTTCTGGAAGGAAGTTCTCCGGTAGAGTTGTGCAAGTTGTCACAGGCTCTACGGGTATCGACGACTATGAATGGGGAGTCACATTGTTTTGCGAGTCCCTACAAGCATTAAAGGATGTGGTGTATACGCTTCGCTTTGATGAGGCTTCAGCGAAATATGCCGAATTCGGTCCTTTCTATACTGGCATTGTGCGCTCTAATAAAGAGATTATAGACGCACTGCCCGAGCTGTAAACAGGCGCCAAAAACGTTCCTGTTTTCATTATCTATCTATAAACCATTTTTGCGGCTACCGCGAAATTATTTTTAACTCTAGATGTGGTGTAAGCAATTTTTTAGTTGCCCTTTTCTTGTCAACATCACGAAGAAAGGATAAAGAAAAATGTCAAACATAGTAAAAAACTATCGGCAATTCGCATACCCGACAAGTATGCGTCAACTCGACAGAGATTGGAAATATCTCTGCTATTCTCAAAAGGCAATAAAAGAGTTGCAATTTAT
This sequence comes from Acidimicrobiia bacterium, assembly GCA_020027305.1. Lineage (GTDB taxonomy): Bacteria > Actinomycetota > Acidimicrobiia > Acidimicrobiales > Hopanoidiivorantaceae > JAHRAM01. Next base: position 4,463 of record JAHRAM010000067.1, read on the forward strand.
GATTGACAACCACCACCAGCTCACTCAATTTAGCCCAAGAGAAATCTTTGAAATTGTGGGAGCGATGGAAGATATGCCTTCAGACAAACGAAACCCTATTTTGGCTGGGCTGTTTCATTTCATCAACAAATTTAAGTTAGCCAGCAGGCTTATTCTCCAGAGTTTCAAGCCTCAAATCTGGTATCTGCTCAAGATTACTTATTTTGCTGATAGTGAGGAACGCGCTTCCACAATCCTGACGATAGCCACAGAAGAGATTATGTCATGGAAACCATCACAAGATGAATTCTGTCATTTCAATCTTTATAGGGTGATTCGCCAGAGAACTCTAGAGGTTGCTAACAAGTGGAATGTGTGGGAATGTGAAACTCCCTTTGAAATACTTCCTGAAATATTTACATATAATGAGCCAGAACATGACCAGCTACAGCTTGATTATCTCACCAAATGGATAGAACAAGTTGCAAATGTGGATCAAGAAATAGCCAGCGTTATAGTTCTAACAAGAGGTGGGATTGCAACTATTTCACAGTTGGCAGAAAACATGGCGATAAGGCCAGAGTCTCTAAGGCAAAGACGTATGAGAGCTGAGCAAAAACTCAAGCGATACATACTCCACAAAAACAATAACAACAACAACCAAAACAAACAATAAAAACAAATAAACAACAATTACGTAAACCAAGTTGACAAGAACAAAAACCAAAACCCCTTCAGACTAAAACTCTGGAGGGGTTTTGTTTCTTGCAAATGATTTTTAGAATTTCTGTCCATCATAAAAATTGCTAACAATATTATACATCCTGTCCCAAACATAAAGCTCTTTCCCCCACTGAGTCGGAGAAGCATTACGCCAATTACTGCTAACCAAATCGATCAATTCCTTCAGTTGTTTTCCGAGCAATTTATCCACAAAGTGATCTTTGGCCCCAGCAAGACCGCCTTGAACTTTCCATGAATATTTGTTGCCATCTCGAATAAGACAACGATATGAGGCAAGTATTGGGTACAAGGATGCTCTATGTAGAATATGCTCTGATTCTTTCTCATAATATTCATTTGAAACAAAGTATTTACCGAGCTTTGGCTTTGCCCTTTCAAACAATACAACTGGTGGATTTGGTTTTAAGTATTTCGGCTCAACCATATCAAATGCCTTAATTTGTATATAATCCCTAAGTTCCAAAACATCTTTTGCTAACGGAACTAACCGTTTTAAACTTTCTCGATCGCTAGTTGGTTTTGCCTCATATTCTTTTCTAGCGGCAGCTTTTGAGGAATAAACCTTGTTAGGATGTTTGGCGATATCAACATCTGGATCGTCAGGGTCATGACTCACTGGAAATTTTCCTGGATGCATACACATCAACAGGTTGAACAAATATGGAACACCTAAGTTTCCGCCATCTCCTTGATGCCATATTATCCTTTGCTCCAATTTGGGGCCAAGAGCTTCTTTTATCCAGTCGAAATTTCCCGCTAGATTTGCAAGTGATTCTTCATCTACATCCATTGAAGTATTCAATGCCCCTGCTAGCGCTACTGCCTCAGTGGGCTTAGAATTAACAATAACCCGTACAGATATAAACTGCTTTTGGAGTTGCTCCCTTAATGTTATATGAGCATTTTCCCATGACTCCATAATTATTCTGTGCGTATGTCCACCATTTGCAAGACCGTAAGGATGTTTTCCTTTTTCATTTTTATTTTCAGGAATAGTTCCAAAATTGATTTCCGCCAGTTTTTTATTTCGCACTATATTAACCCCGCTAGCAATAAGAGTTATTCCTAAATTTTTCTCCAAAAAATTGTTTTCGCCAGATTCTAAAGTAGCTCTAATTTTTCTAGCTAAAGGTTTATCAGTTACTGGATTTCTAGGGTTTATTGTCAAAGGCAATCCAGTTGTGAGCTGATCAACCCTAACTATGAAATAATAATGCTTAGAGTCTTTTCTATCGGTAAACTCCATGCATTCTGAATAATTTAATTTAATGTTCACTGGTTTCTCCTCATAAAAATATTTTGTAAATCCCCTAATTCAATCAAAAAGATGGTTAAAAAGCAAACTAAAAAAACCTAAAGTGCATTCTATGTGGTTAAGTAAATAAACATTTTTTATTCCGCCAACATAAAAGTGAATAAATATTTTTATATGGTAGGTATATTATTTCTTTAATACAGGAAAAGGAGAAATATGGCAAAAGTAAGTAAGAAAAAACAAGCGCTCGTAAAAATCCTTGAGGAATGCGAAAAAACTGGAAATTTTATTTTTCATAATGATTTTGTAAAAAAGGTATGCCAAGAGGTTGGCTTCGGAAACCCATTTGATGCTACTCACATTGATAGCATTGACGGGCTACCAGACATCTATAGAGAAAAGGACTACTTTATTGTTCACTTGGGGAAAGGCAACCACAAAATAATAAAAGGAATCCAAAGCGGCTACCATGTCTTTGAAGAAATCGAACGGCGTATCCCTTGGCCATATAAACCAGATATTTTAGATTGGTCTAACACAAGTGAGTCAAATATATTATCGGTTGCATACAACGAGGGAGTGATTAAAAACTTTCTTTCTTTGCAAGGCAACGGAACAACCGAAGAAGCTGATTCCGACCTGAAAGTATTTAATGCTCATAGAACAAAATACTCTTTTGAGTACAAAATAGGTAAAGAAAAAATTAAAACAGAAAAGCAACAAATAGAAATAGACATGACTGTTGAAGCTAACAAAAATATTTGTATTTTTGAGGCTAAAAAAGAAAGGGGAAATAAATTTCGAGCAGATTTTGCGGTCTATCAAATATATCTACCCTTTTTGTATTACCTTGAAAAAGAAAAATTAGACGTTCAACAAATTAATTGTTGCTACTTATTGCAACAAGATATTGAAGGGGATGCCGTTATAAGACTTTACTTATATAAATTCCAAGACCCTAAAAACATGGCATCTATCCAGCTAGAGCGATGTGTTGAATACACTTTAGAAAAATCTAGCACTTAGAGGTTTAGGCTTTTGCCTTGAGCTTATATTTGCTCGGTATCGCGCCATTTTCTAAACGGCTTTTCATAAGTTCAATATATGTTGGGTGCAATTCAGCAGTAATAAAGTTGCGCTCCAGCTTTGCACAAACCTCAATTTCAGAACCACTGCCCCCAAAAAGAACTAAACAAGTATCACCTTTCTTAGTTGAAGATTTAAGTAAAAGCTCAAAAAGCTGTTGCGGTATCTGGCAAGCATGCATTGTCTTTTCTTTGCTGACATTTTTAACAAGGTTGTATTCCATCCATGAGTAAGGCATTCGACCTAATGAGCCATTTTTTAAATTTTGTTGAATTCTTTTGTCGGTAGGGTTTTTATAAGGTTGTGCAACTTGCTTTTTATAAAATTTATTTTCTTTTGATTTTCTGATGTGCAAGATACTTCTATGTGCTGTGGTAAACCTTCTTGGCGAGTGTCCAACATTTGTATTGTAAACCCATACATACTCTGAGATGTGGGGAAAATGTTCGTCTAGGTATTTAACACGCAAGTGAGAATTTTGTTTTGGGTAGTTCATCATAAAGGCATTGCCTCTATCTTTAAGAACTCTCATACACTCTGTTGCTAAGTCAATATACCAATCAATGTAGTCGTTGAATTTTTTTGTATAAGTCTTGCCATTGTAATTGATCCCCACGTTATAATCTGGGTCACCAAAAATCATATCAACACTTTTCGCGGGCAAGTCTTTGAGCAAGTCCATAATGTCGCCCTTGTAAATTTGATTCTTTTTTTGCTCCACAGAAACAATCTAACAAAGTTTTACTAAGGTTTTTGGATCATAGACATTATTAGGCAGAGTTATCGTGCCTATTTACTGCTCTAAGCGGGTGCGTTGCTCGGCAGAACGTTGTAAAAGGTGTTCGGGGACATCCACTAAGGCACTGCCAGCAGAAGATTCTAGTTCTGGTGATGGTGCTGCAGTGGTTTGTGCTTCACTAGATGATATTTCGGCAGTATTTTGGTTGGCAGTATTTTCTGTGCTATTTTCTGCATCTGATGATTTTTCTGCTTCAGTGGCGTCATTGTTAACGTCAGCGCCATTGTTAGTGCTGGTGTCATTGTTGTTTGGGCCTTCAGTTGTCTCTTTTTCTTCTAATTTTTCTGGTTCAGGTGGAGGGTTCAGCAACAATTCCATTAACTCTTTTTGCTCTTCGGCTGCCCGTTTACGGTTAGCTATCTTCTGCTCTTCTAAATCTTCAAGTCGTTGGCTTAATATGTCTTGGTGATGTGGTCGTGCCAGCAAGTCGGCATCAACTTGTCCAAGCTCTACGCCGTTATCAAAAAACACCCAATACCTCTGCCAAGAAATTCCATTAGCGAGCTTGACTTTCCCCTTCGTCCCCATAGGCACACCTGGCAAATCTGCCAA
>JAHRAM010000190.1 GCA_020027305.1 Acidimicrobiia bacterium
AATGGGAGACATCAAAAATTAAAGAAAGTGAAACAAGAATTTTAGGTGAAAAAATGGCAAAATCTGATGGCGGGAAAAATCTACAAACTCAATTTGTAAAAAATATAAAAATTATCACAAATAGCAGGGATTTTCTAGTATAAAATCCTAGTTTTGTGCCAAATTTAGCTTAATTTTTTGGTATAATTTAAATAGACATTTAGATGGTGTTTATAGCATTAATTTAAGGATTATTTTGACCCAGACACAAGACATAGAAGCACAGAATAGCGAAATAGAACAAGAAGCTAAAGACATTACTAATAATATTAATAATGGCGTTGATGCTGAAAATTCATCTGTGGCAAATCAAAATGGTGCCTCTAGCGACTATGGAGTTTCAAATCTAGACATCCTTGAAGGCCTTGAAGCAGTTAGAAAACGCCCAGCTATGTATATTGGCTCGGTTGGCTCGGCAGGGCTCCACCATCTTGTCTATGAAGTCATCGACAATGCAGTTGATGAAGCTATGGCCGGTCATTGTGACACCATTGCTGTTTCCCTACTTGCTGATGGAGGGTGTGAGGTAAGCGATAACGGTCGCGGAATTCCAAGCGATCCACACCCAAAATTTGAAAATCAATCAGGCTTAGAAATTGTCTTTATGACGCTTCATGCGGGCGCCAAATTTGATGAAAAAAGCTATTCAGTATCAGGTGGACTTCATGGTGTCGGCATCTCAGTTGTGAATGCTCTTTCTACTAGAGTTGAAGTAGAAGTTCGCCGTGATGGAAGGCTCTACAAAATTTCATTCAAAGATGGTGGTGAAATTGACGAGCCTTTGTCAATGCAAGACTTACTTGCTGACGAAGCAAATATTACTGGAACCACAGTTAGATTTTGGCCAGATGATTCTATTTTTGAAACTGTGAAATTTTGGGCGCCGACACTTCAAGACCGCCTTGAAACTACTGCATTTTTAAATAAAGGAATAAAGCTCCAGTTTTGTGATTTGCGAGACGGCGCTGATGCTGAAACAATCACGTATGAATTTGAAAATGGGCTTCAAGATTTTGTGGCAAACATCAATCAGAATGAAGAGGTTTTATTTGAAGAGATTGGGCATTTTGAAGGAACTGACCCTGAAACTGGTGACACAATGGAAGTTGCTTTTCAGTGGAACACAGGATACCACCTAGACGGGCTTCATACATTTGTGAATGGAATAGCAACTGTTGAAGGTGGAACCCATTTAGAAGGATTTAAAACGGCACTCACGAGAGCAATGAAAAAGTTTGCGGGCAATAGCTCAGGTAAAAATAGCATTCAATCTGAAGATATCCGTGAAGGGCTGTGTGCAATTTTGAGTGTTAAATTGCGAGAGCCTCAGTTTGAAGGGCAAACCAAAACAAAACTAGGAAATACCTCTGTTAAATCGTTTGTTGAAAAAACAGCATACAAAAAATTGGGGGAGTGGATGGAAACAAATTCAACCATAGTGCGATCTATTATTGCAAAAATTCAAGCAGCCGCAGAAGCAAGAGTAGCTGCTCAACTAGCAAGGTCGGCAACTCGGCGAAAGTCTGCCTTGAACGGAGCGGGCTTGCCTGGAAAGCTCACAGATTGTTCTTCAAAAAATCGTGACGAATGTGAGCTTTACATTGTGGAGGGCGATTCAGCAGGGGGTTCGGCTAAGCAGGCTAGAGACCCAGCAACGATGGCAATTCTTGCTATTCGTGGAAAAATTTTGAATGTAGAACGGGCTCGCATTGATCGCATTTTAGAAAACAATGAAGTTTCAGCACTCATTAGTGCCATTGGAGCAGGCTATGAAGCAGATTTTAATTTAGAAGAGATTAGGTATGACAAAATAATTTTGCTATGCGATGCTGATGTAGATGGTAGCCATATTCGTTTGCTCCTTTTAACCTTCTTTTTTAGAAAGATGCAGCCCTTGGTGCTAGATGGGCATGTTTACATCGCTCAACCACCGCTTTATTCAACGGAAGGGCGTAGGGGCGCCAAAATTTATTTGAAAGATGATGCTGCAAAAGATGAGTTCCTTGAAAAAAATCCAAACCATAGCAAAGAGTTTCAACGTTTGAAGGGCTTGGGAGAAATGGATGCAGAAGAGCTTTGGGAAACTACAATGAATCCAGAAGTCCGTACCTTATTAAAGGTAACTGCTGAAGAAGCTGGGCATGCTTCACGGCTTTTTGCTGAGTTGATGGGTGAGGAAGTGCTTCCAAGACGTAACTATATTCAACAAAATGCCCACGATGTTCGGTTTTTAGATATTTAAATCGTAAAACAAAATAGACAACAAAAATAAACAAGCGAAAAATAAAAATAGGCAATCTAAATGGCAGATGAAGAAGATATATCTGGCGAAGAATCAGATGAGGTGTTAGCTGGTGAGTCTGATGATGAGACCCTAAACAACAATAACGTGCCAGACGAGAATTTGCCAGACGGAGGCGCTGATTCCCCAAGCAATTCACTAAGCGATTCATCAGGTGAAAATGAAGCCCTTTCTGGCAGTGACAATAATGATAACGATGACAACGATAGCAACAGTGACAACAATAGCAACAATGGCGCAAACGGCACCGGAAGAGTTGTTGAAGTAGAAATACAGACCGAAGTCGGGCAGGCTTTTTTGGAGTATGCCATGTCGGTCATTGTTTCGCGTGCCTTACCTGATGCACGTGATGGCCTGAAGCCTGTTCATCGACGTATTTTGTGGTCAATGTTTTCTACTGGGCTAACTCCAAATCGTGGGCATGTAAAGTGTGCCACAGTAGTTGGCGATGTGATAGCCAAATATCACCCACATGGCGATACAGCGGTTTATGATGCGATGGTGAGAATGGGGCAAAATTTTAGCTTGCGCCATACCCTCATTGACCCTCATGGAAATTTTGGCTCGCCAGGTGATAAAGCAGCTGCATATCGCTATACAGAATGTCGCCTAACAGAACTGGCGATGGCAATGTTAGAGGGAGCAAATGAAAATACAGTTGATTTTATTGCTAACTTTGACGGACGCCACAATGAGCCAGTTGTGTTGCCCTCTCGTTTCCCTAACCTATTAGTAAATGGAAGCCAAGGAATAGCTGTTGGGTTGGCAACAAATATTCCACCGCATAATTTAATCGAAGTTATTGATGCTGCCATTCATCTTTTGAATAACCCCAATGCCACGATAGAAGATTTGCACGAGATTGTTAAAGCTCCTGATTTTCCAACGGGTGGATCTATATTAGATGGGCCAGGTATTAAGAGAGCCTATGAAACTGGGCGAGGGCAAATCAAACTTCGGGCAGTTGGTGAAATCAGCGAGGATAAAAACCAGATTGTTTTCACTGAGCTCCCCTACCAAGTTTCAGTAGAAGCTATTGAAGAAAATGTTCACGGATTAGTGGCAAACAAGATTTTAAAGGGGCTAAAGGATGTGCGAAATGAATCTGCTAAAGGAAAAACCCGTCTAGTATTTGAGCTCAACAATGGGGTAAATGCAGCCATTATGCTTCAGGACCTCTATAAGCGAACGCCGCTACAAGTATCGGTTTCAGCAAATATGGTTGCTCTAGACAATGATGTTCCGTTAACAATGAGCTTGTTAGATCTTCTGTTGTCTTATGTTGAACATCAAAAAGACGTTGTTAGAAGGCGTTCTGAATTCCGCTTGGCTCAAAACAAAGACAGAGAACACATTTTAGAAGGACTGCTCAAAGCCCTAGATGCTATAGATGAAATCATTGCTGCCATTAAGGCTGCCAATGATAGGGCAGAGGCTAGAGAAGCCTTGATGGCGAATCCGTTTGAGTTTAGTGAAATCCAAGCAAATCATATATTAGATATGCCACTTGGGCGTCTCACTCGGCTCGGGCAGTCTGAGCTGACTGAGGAATTAGAAGAACGTCGTGCTTATATTGTTGAACTGGAAGCAATCCTGGCTGACGAGAAAAAACTTTCAGCTGTAATTATTGAAGAACTAACCGAGCTCAAAGAAAAACATGGAGAGCCAAGAAAAACACAAATTATTAATGATCCTGGCGAAGTCTCAACTCGCGATTTAATAGATGACCAAGAGCTAATCTTTATGCTTAGTAGTCAAGGCTATGTAAAGTGCGTAAAGGCTGAAGAGTTTCGAGCACAAAATCGAGGTGGAACTGGTGTTACTGGTTCAACCCTAGAAAGCAAAGACCATGTGAGGTTTTTGCTCAACACAACATCTCATTCTGATTTGTGGTTTTTCACTAACAAGGGAAAGGTTTACCGCCTTAGCGCACATGAAGTGCCAGTGCTTGGACGAACTGCTAGAGGGCGCATGCTTTCAACCATTTTAAAAATGGAATCAGATGAGCAACCTGCCACCATTATTCAAACTAAGGGTG
>JAHRAM010000205.1 GCA_020027305.1 Acidimicrobiia bacterium
TATTTGTTAGGGCAGAACTAGTACCATAAATTCCTCTATCTTTATGAGGAGAGCGAATAACCGTGAATGTATGTTTTTCGGTAGGAAGTGGGATTGGCCCACGTACCTCAGCTTGGGTTCTTTCAACGGTGTCGACTATGCGAATAGCAGAATCGTCAATAACTTTGTGGTCGTAAGCCCTCAAGCGAATTCTGATTTTTTGCTTGGGGGGCATTGCTTGGTCTTATTCCAAAATCTTGATGACTGCGCCAGCACCAACTGTTCTACCGCCTTCACGGATGGCAAAACGCAACCCCTCATCCATAGCAATTGGGGCAATAAGTTCAACGGTCATCTTAGTGTTGTCTCCTGGCATACACATTTCGGTTCCATCTGGCAGAATTGCTTGGCCAGTAACATCGGTGGTGCGGAAATAGAACTGCGGGCGATAGCCACCAAAGAATGGCTTGTGCCTTCCACCTTCTTCTTTTGTCAGCACATAGACCTCTGCTTCAAACTTGGTGTGAGGAGATATTGACTTGGGCTTTGCCAAAACCTGGCCGCGCTGAACTTCTTCTTTGTCAGTGCCGCGGAGCAGAACGCCGACATTATCGCCAGCACGCCCTTCATCTAAAATCTTTCTAAACATCTCAACGCCAGTACAAACTGTGGAAGTTGTTTCTTTGATTCCAACAATCTCAATGGTGTCGTTGGTTTTGATGATGCCCTGCTCGATTCTGCCAGTGACAACAGTTCCACGACCAGTGATTGAAAACACATCTTCAATCGGCATTAAGAAATCTTTGTCGATGTCACGTTCTGGCTCAGGAATCCAGCTATCAACTTCTGCCATGAGCTTGGTGATTGCTTCTTTGGCAGTGTCATCGCCTTCTAACGCCTTTAGGGCAGACACTGGAATGATTGGAGTATCATCGCCTGGGAACTCATATTCATTGAGCAGCTCACGAACTTCTAGCTCAACCAAGTCAAGGAGTTCTTGGTCGTCAACTTGGTCAACTTTATTGAGGGCAACAATAATCTTTGGAACACCAACTTGGCGAGCCAGCAACACATGTTCTCTGGTTTGTGGCATCGGGCCGTCAGCAGCTGAAACCACAAGGATGGCTCCATCAACTTGGGCAGCACCTGTAATCATGTTTTTGATATAGTCGGCGTGACCTGGCATATCAACGTGAGCATAGTGGCGCTCAGGTGTTTCATATTCCACGTGGCTAACATTGATGGTGATGCCTCGCTCACGTTCTTCAGGGGCTTTATCAATATCTGAAAACTCAGTGAACTGAGTTGAGTCTGGATCGTTTTCTGCCAACACCTTTGTGATAGCAGCAGTTAGAGTTGTCTTTCCATGGTCAATGTGACCCATCGTTCCCACATTCACATGGGGCTTGTTCCTGTTAAATGCCTCTCTAGCCATTTTTCTTTTCTACTTTCCTTTAAGTCTTTTTATTTTTTCGTTTCTTGTTTTTTCTTTTAAGTATTTGTTGTCTGTTAGCTTGCTTAAATTTTCGTTTCGTGTTTTATTTACACACTTAATAATAGTATAGGGAAATTATCCAAATCTCAACATATTCTGTAGAAAAAGTTTTTTGGATAAAAACTAGATTCAGCTAGTTATTTTGTGGGGCTAGGGAGTTACTGGGGACTTCGTAGGATCATTAAAAGCGTAATTGCGCCAGCACCATAGATCCTCATCACTCATAGTAGCACAACCCTCTTCGAAACCAGAAAGCCGAGTGATGCGAACTATATTGTCTACAGGGAATTTTGCAGGTCGCTCAAAAATTGCACCATGGCCAGGCCAGCACCATAACTCTCCACTATTGGGATGAGCGCAACCCTCTCCATAATCAGAATACCGACTAATACTAACTATATTGTCTATAGGGAATTTTTGGGGGCTTTCAAACTTAACAACTTTACGACTAATATCTTCGTTAGAATACCCCCAACACCATAGCTCTCCATCGCTGGTGGTAGCGCAACCAGAAACATAATCAGAAGACCGGCTAATACTGACTATATTGTCAATAGAAAATTTTTGAGGGTTTTCAAAAGGGATATCGGCACTATAATCATCCCAGCACCAAAGCTCTCCCTCGCCAGTATTGGCACAACCTTCAGCAATATCAGAAAACTGACTAATACTGACTATTTTGTCTATCGGAAATTTTTGAGGGCTTTCAAAATTGCTGTCTTCAGAATTCCCCCAACATAATAGCTCTCCCTCGCCAGTATTGGCACAACCTTCAGTAGCATCAGAACGCTGTCTAATGCTGACTACATTATCTTTCGGAAATTTTTGAGGGCTTCTAAAATTGCTGTCTTCAAAATTCGCCCAGCACCATACTTCTCTATCACTGGTTTGAGAACAGCCATACGAATGAGAGGACTGGCCGATATCAACTATTTTGTCTTTCGGAAATTTTTGAGGGCTTTCAAAATTGCTACCTTCAAAATCATCCCAGCACCATACTTCTCTATCACTGGTTTGAGAACAGCCATATCTATAATCAGAAAACGAACTATAGCTAACTATATCGTCTATTGGAAATTTTTGCGGACTTTCAAAAAGAATATCTTCACGATAATCATCCCAACACCAAAACTCCCCACCACTACTTCTAGCGCAGCCTTCGTTATAACTAGAATCCTCACTTACACTAACTATCTTGTCTTTTGGAAATTTTTTAGAGCTATAAAAAGGGATGTCGGTACTGTAATCATCCCAGCACCAAAGCTCTCCATCGTTGATGGCAGCGCAGCCTTCGCGAATGTACCCAGTCAACTTAATCGCACTAGGGTCACCAGAAGTATCTGCAGCCGATTTATGACTACAAGCAGTAGCCCCAAGAACTATGAGTGCTACAAACGATAGCGAGGCTATAAATTTTTTCAAGATACCTTATAGTTAACTACAAAAAACATAAAAAGTAAGAAAAGTTTTTTTGCAACCCTAACACTCAATATCTCTTTCGCTTATATGTTCTGTTAGAGCGCCCGTTGTACCTTTGTCTTCCGTACCTTTGATAAGACGAACGATAATTTCTTGTTCGTTGTTGAATATCGCTATAAGGCTGGTTGTCGGATTTTCTCTGCAATCTGCCAGACAACTCAAAGCTCATATTTCTTTGCTTTATATATAAGTCTCTATATCTAACTAGTGATTCATCTTTGGTCTCTGCTGTATCTCTTTCTTTTCGGAAAATGATATTATTTTCATTCTCTAAAGAGCCATACAATTCTTGGAATAATTTTTTGCTTCTAATTATTTGCCGTTGATATAATTCTTTATATCTTTCTGTCTCCTCTTCTACAGTCACCGTTTTTCTACCACCAAAAGTTGCTCGTCTCCACTCTGCCCGTGTAAAAGCAAAAGGACGCCCATCAGTTGACATTCTGTCTGATTTAGCTAAATTGTGCCTCGCACATAACCACTGAAGATTGTCAGGATGATCTGCCCCACCTTTTGTCAATGGGATTATATGGTCGCTATGTAAATCTTTTGTAGTTCTACAGGCCACACAAGATTTGTCAGGGTATGGGGAACCTAGTCTATCTGTTTTTTTCTTGTCAAGATAAGCAAAAAATTTGTTTCGCCAAACGCCAAGAAAACATGCTACAAATATTCCTGATGCAACTACAAGAATGGTAATAATGAGTGAAAAAATCAGTTCTGCCATTTTGCCTTCCTTAAATCAAAGAATGCCCTTATTGGATATTTTATGATTTCACTAAAACTAATTCCAACAATGTCGTTCGCCAGTGATGCTGTCGCAATTATTTCCAAAGTTATCAAAAGGCGATGATTCGGGGGTGCCCTGAAATGGTATTTCTGGTTCTACTGGCGCACTAGGGATACACAAGGCACCCCCATCATTTAACAAACTACATTCATCAGGAAGGGGGGCAGAAGGAAGGGGGGGCTCATTCCCACATTCTATATCGCCTGTAATATCGTCACAGGGTGGATACAGTGGAATAGTTGGCAGGGCGCTATCAAGCAAAGGCAAAGGCACCACTAAAGCACCTACTTCAGTAAAGGGCCTTAAGTTGCCTGCCGAGAACTCAAACAAATTTCTCCAACACAAAAATGTTTTACCTTTGGGGCGGAGGCAGCCTCTGTCAAGGCTGAAGTTAGTGCCCACCCAATCTACATTACTAACTGGTGATTTGTGCGGCATGCCAATATCTCTCCAGCACCATGCTTCTCCCTCATCTTCATCTTTATCCCCGATAAAAAGTAAGCATCCCTTTTCAGGAGATTTTTGTTGCGCCAACATAACCTCATCAGGTATCACACCGTTAAAATCTTCGACATTTGGAGTTGTGGTTGGGGGTGGATTTGTGGTTGGAATCGAAGTTGTAGTTGGAATCGGTATTGTAGTTTCACTACCCCTATCCAAACCGCCAGAGTGGTTGCAAGCTGTCGCCCCAAGAACTGTGAGGGCTATAAGCGATAACGGAACTATAAATTTCCCCAACATACCTATAATTAAGCACAAATAATATTAACAATTGGGGCAGAGGAGAAATAAGCCCTGCCAAATTATATTTATGCTTTAGACAAGTATCACGCAGTGGTGTTTGGAGCAATATAAGAGTCTGTTGTAGGAGTAGGGTTTGTTCGGGGAGCAGAACCTATTGGCGACATTGCTGGACTATCAAAACTAGGCCCAACACCACCCCAGCACCACAACTCCCTATCGCTTGTACGAGCACATCCTTGTCGAAAAGTAGCCACTTCTGATATATCAACTACATTTGCAACCGACAGCTTTTGCGGTTTGTTGAAAGGAATGGGGTCTGATAATAGGTTAAACGGGTGCGTTCCCTCAATAGGCTCTGTAACTTCAACCCCCTCCCAACACCATAATTCCCCATCAATTGTATG
>JAHRAM010000213.1 GCA_020027305.1 Acidimicrobiia bacterium
AGCGAAGTTGTAAAATGAATTATATGGGCGTGACGGTTGAAACTCCATTATTTACTGGGCCGGTTGCTGTGCTACTCAAGCTGGTAACAGAAAAAGAGGTTGATATTTGGGAGCTTCGCATAGCAGATATCGTAGAGGCTTGTAGCGCCGAGCTAGAAAAAGAAGAAATCCTAAACCTAGAAGAAGCCACTGAGTTGCTTATGGTGGTTTCCATACTTATTGAAATCAAGAGCCGCTGGCTACTTCCAAACGAAGAAGTTGAAGAACTTGAGGATTTGCCAGACGGAGCATTTGACCTATTAATTGCAAGGATGTTGGAATGTAAAACATTCAAAGCGGTTTCAGCAGAGTTTGACAATATGAAGCGAGAAGCAGCTCGGTCATGGCCCAGAAAATATGGTCTTGACCAAAAGTTTATTGAAATGATGCCCGACCTTTTGGTAAATGTAGATGAATTTGATTTGCGTTCTGCCTATATTAAGGCCACCACTCCAACTGAGGTGCTTGAATTTAACACTAGACATCTTTCACCTATCACCAGAACGATGGAAGAAACAGTGGAAGATGTCTCAGCCATGCTTTCTAATCTTGGTAGTGCCACATTTAAACAAATCACACAGAGCGAAGATCGCATCGGGGTCATTTTCTGCTTCCTTGCGATTTTAGAACTTTACAAACAGGGGCAGGTAAACATTACCCAAGCTAATGCGTTTGGTGAAATCCAAATTATATGGGTGGAAAGTGCGACAATTATTTAAGGTGTGAAATTTGGAACTTAGATTGAAGCACGAAAATTAAATTGAAAAAGAAAAGAAAAAGAAGGCAAAAGAAGGCAAAATGCGAAAGAAAGACAAGAAACAAGAAAATAACCCAGCGCTAGATAGCTTTAGTGTGAATGGGTTAGCCGAACTAATGCCCAATGAAGCAAGTGAAGAAATTGTGTTTGGTGGCGAAACTGACAGCGACAATGAAAACGCAAGCGACAATGAAATGGTAGCAAATACAGAAGACATTTCCTCAGATGAAGATACTCAAGTAAAGCGAGCCATTGAAGCCATACTGATGGTGGCTGAGTCGCCAGTAAAGCCTGAAATCCTAAGCGAGCTTTTGGAATTTTCAAAGAGCCGAGTTGAGAAGCTTTGTGTTGAGCTGGTGGAAGAATACATTAAACAAAATCGCGGGTTCATTCTCACAAAAGTTGCAGGAGGGTACCGCTTTCAAAGTCACCCAGACCTTGAAGAATATGTTTCGCGATTTGCTCTCACTAGCTCAGTGGCAAGGCTTTCAGCAGCAGCCCTTGAAACTTTGGCAATCGTGGCATATCGTCAGCCAATTTCTCGTGCCCAAGTTGCAGAGGTCAGGGGAGTGAACGCCGATGCCGTTATGCGAACCTTATCAATGAGAGGGCTCATAACTGAGTTTCCATCAAGCTCTGAGCGAGCTGTCATGTTTGGCACCACTCCAGAGTTTTTGGAACAGCTTGGTGTTGGTTCGCTAGACGACCTTCCAAGCCTCCCAGAATTTATTCCACCGATTGAAGTTGCAGAAGCCCTTGAAGAAGAACTTCGCTCAACTGCCCGCCTTAATTCTGTTGACACCAGAAATGCCAAAATTGAAGAAACCATCGAGGAAGAAATGGCAGAAGAAGAAATATCACCAGCCACACATTCAGATATCTAGCTAAAATTTTCTTTATGGCTAGAGAGTTGAGAGCGCTTCGCGGGGCAACCACATTAGAAACTGACACGGCACAAAACATGTGCGAACGTGTAGGCGAGTTGCTAAATGAGCTTCGCGCGCAAAATAGTTTTGAAGAAAGCGACATCGTGTCAGTATTTTTCTCAGCTACCCCAGATATTAAATCTACATTTCCAGCAGCAGCAGCAAGAAGCGAATGCGACTGGCTTGAAAATGTTGCATTGTTTAGCTCACAAGAGCTTGCCGTAGAAACTGATGAGCCTCTTTGTATTAGGGTGCTAATTCATTTTCACGGCGAACAAAAAAACCTAACGCCAATTTATCTACACAGGGCAAAAACGCTCCGCTCCGCTAACTCAATAAATGGGCCGACAACTCAATAGAAAACAATGAAAGCCAATATCATCGGCACAGGACTCATCGGAGCCTCAATCGGTCTTGGGCTTAAACAAAATGGCTGGGAGATTTTTGGCGAAGACATCGACAAAAAGAGGCTGGCGCAAGCTACCGACTTGGGTTTTCTAAGCAACGAAAAAATCGCTAAAGATGCCGACATCACATTTATTGCAACCCCAGTGGAAGAAATTGTAGAGGCAGCACAATACGCCCTGAAAAATACGACTGGCATAGTCACTGATGTTGGAAGTGTGAAGGCGCCCATTCTAAAAGAAATCTCTGACTCGCGATTTGTGGGTGGGCATCCTATGGCTGGCAATGAGCTAGATGGAATCTTAGGGGCAAAAGCTGATTTATTTGAAAATGCTGTTTGGGTGCTGACCCCTAGTGAAGAGACATCTGATGAAACATATTCCAAAATAAGTGACACAATAAAAATGCTCGGTGTAGAAGTTGTTGCTCTGCCAGCTGCCGAACACGATCGCCTAGTTGCTGTAGTCTCTCATGTTCCACATTTGACTGCTGGGGCATTAATGCGATTAGCGCTTGGGCAAAGCCAAACTAAATCGGTTTTAATGCGTTTGGCAGCTGGGGGATTTCGAGATATGACAAGGATTGCCTCAGGCAACCCAGATATTTGGATAGACATTTGTGAGCAAAACAAAGAAGCTATTTGTGAATACTTAGATGTCTTGATCACCGAACTTGAAAAAACCAAAGACATCATTGCAAATAGCGACCAGCAGAGTTTGCTATCAGACCTTTCAGCTGCCAGAAAGGCTAGAATATCTTTGCCCGTTGGAACTTCAATGCCAGAAAACCTTGCTGAAATTAGAGTTGCGATACCAGATAAGCCTGGCAGTGTGGCAGAAATCGCCACCCTAGCAAGCCAATTGAATGTAAATATTTATGACTTGGAAATTGCACATAAGGCAGAGGGCGAACTTGGCACAATGATACTTGTGGTTGACAATTCGGTGAAGGAATCTTTTGCCAAAAAGCTCAAAGATGCCAAATATAGTGTCTCCAGTCAATCGCTAGGCTGATAGAAATCTAGGCATACCACAAGCAACAGACATTACATAAAACAATGGACACATTTTCAGCTAACAAATTTCAAGGTAAAGTAACCCCACCTGGAGACAAATCAATTTCACATCGGGCACTCATCCTTGCCTCAATTGCTAACGGCACATCTGAAATAGTCGGGCTGTCAAATGGTGAAGATGTTCTACACACAAAGCAAGCAGTTTTCAAAATGGGCGCTGAAATCAAAGAGCCAAACCAAACAGATAGCCGCGCAATTCACATAACAGGCAGAAAATTGTCTGCCCCAAAAGATGACATATATATAGGCAATTCTGGAACGGGCATAAGGTTGCTTGCTGGCTTGTGTTCAGGGCAAAACTTTGAAACCGTGCTAGATGGCGACAAGTCAATAAGAAAGCGCCCGATGGATAGGGTGATTGACCCGCTAACTGAGATGGGTGCAAGAATTGAGTCAAACAAAACCTATGCGCCACTAAGAATTATGGGGGGAAATTTAAAAGGCATTGAATATGAAATGCCAGTAGCCAGCGCACAAGTTAAAGGAGCAATACTTTTGGCAGGATTGTTTGCAAGCGACCAAACCAAAGTTGTGGAAACTGTTAAAACTCGTGCCCACACCGAAGAAATGCTGACACAATTTGGGGCAGACATTCAAGCAGATGGCTTGACCACAACCTTAAAACCAAGCAATTTAAATGCAAGCAAGGTTAGTATTCCAGCCGACCCATCACAAGCAGCCTTTTTTATGGTTGCTGCAACCATAACGCAAGAAAGCGAAATCCAGATTCCAAATGTCTATCTTGGGCAATCCAGAGATGGGCTTGTAAATGTTCTACAAAAAATGGGGGCAGACATCACTAAAAACGAAGCTGACAAAAAAGAATTCGGCGAAAATGTTTTTAACCTAACAATAAAATCAGCAAATCTTTCAGGAGTTGAAATCGGCAAAGAAGTTATTCCAAGCCTGATTGATGAAATTCCAGTTTTGGCAGTTGCAGCAGCCTGTGCTGAAGGTGAAACAAAAATTTCAGGGGTGGGAGAACTCCGCTTTAAAGAATCCAATCGTATTCAGTCGCTTAAAAATGCATTTGATGCTTTGGGGGGAGATATGAAAGTAGAGGGCGATACATTGTTAATTCAAGGAACCAATGGGTTTTCAGGGGGCAAGATTAATTCAGTAGGAGACCATCGCATTGCTATGGCATTTGCTATCGGTTCATTCCGTTCAGCTAAGCGAATAAA
>JAHRAM010000215.1 GCA_020027305.1 Acidimicrobiia bacterium
GGAGTTGCTGGTTTTGCCATCGGCTTTGGCGCCCAAGCAATTGTTAAAGATTTTTTGTCGGGTGTGTTTATGTTGGTTGAAGACCAGTTCGGGGTAGGCGATATTATTGATGCTGGTTTCACCACTGGCACAGTTGAAAAGGTTTCACTCAGAACGACCACGTTGCGAGATATAACTGGCACCCTCTGGCACATTCCCAATGGTGAGATTCACAGGGTTGCCAACAAATCACAAATTTGGGCGAGGGCATTGCTAGATGTAGAAGTATCATACGACACTGATTTGCGATTTGCTGAAGGGGTTGTTCAGCGGGTGGCAGATGAAATGTGGGCTGACCCAGAATGGGGTGGTGATGAGATAATGGAAAAACCTGAGGTTTGGGGCGTTCAAAATCTGGGAGCTGATGGAATTGCTATACGGCTGGTTGTAAAAACCGAGCCTGCCACTCAGTGGTCGGTTGAGCGAGAACTCCGCCTTAGGCTGAAAGAGGCTTTTGATGAGGCAGGGCTTGAAATCCCATTCCCACAGCGGACGGTTTGGATTAGAACCGAAGGGAATTACCCACCTAGCCCAAAGCCAGACCCCTCAACTATCACGACAACATCCCCTGCCCGCTACTCAAAAGATTTCGACAACTTGTTAGAAGATGAAGAAGGGGATGAAGGTGAAGAAGAAGACAAAGAGACTAAACGGGTGAAAAAAGTTACTGAAAAAAGGATTGAGAACAAAGATGATGGCGAGGATGGCGATTGAGCCTCTTTGAATAAGGTGGCTTTTGTTTTGGTGTGTTTTGGCTAAGAGATTGATTTAAGCGCTTTCTAATTGGGTTTTAATATTAAGTTCATTAGGTTCGCTGAGCTCATCAGTATCCCCTTCTGTGAAAACTAGCTTGTCAATTCTGCCAGCAGATTGAATGTCGCCTTTCGCCAGTTTTAGAAGTTC
Source organism: Acidimicrobiia bacterium (assembly GCA_020027305.1). Taxonomy (GTDB): domain Bacteria; phylum Actinomycetota; class Acidimicrobiia; order Acidimicrobiales; family Hopanoidiivorantaceae; genus JAHRAM01. Next base: position 943 of record JAHRAM010000215.1, read on the forward strand.
TAAGTTTTTGGCGCTAGTAATGATTTCACAATGAGCAACTTTTGTGCCTAGGCTCACCTTTGCCTCACTCTTTTCTTTTCTAATCTTTGAAATAGCTTGAGAGGCCAATTCAAATATTTCAAATATAGGGTCAGATACAGATATAGGGTCAGATACAGAGTCAGTTTCAGGGTTAGAATTCTCGCCCTCAAAATTTTCAAGAGCAAAATTTTCATCAGGATTTTGCCCCTTAGATTTGTGCGTGGTTTGTTCATCTATGAAATTGGATAAGTCATCTTCTTTTGGCCAGCTTGAGTTGTGGATGGAAAGTTCGTTAAAGCATAGCCAGACTTCTTCTGTTGTGAAGGGGATGAACGGGGCAAACAATTTCAATAGAGTTTCTAAGCATAGGCGAAGCGTAATTCTGGCAGATTGTATCTCGTCTTGTTCACTTTGCTCTCTTTGTTCGTCTTGTTCTCTTTGCTCTCTTTGTTCCCCGTTATGTGTTTCATCCTTTCCCCCGTAGGCCCGATCTTTTACTAGCTCAATATAGTCGTCAGTAAACTGCCAGAAAAAATTCTCGGTCAGTTCCAAACTTCTGGCATAGTCATATTTTTCAAATGCTTCAGTGGATGCTGCAATTAGTGCTGAGAGCTTTTTTAGCATAGAAATATCTAGCGGGGTGAGGATTTCTGGTTTCAGGTTTTCTAGTTGGTTGCCTTTTATCTCTTTGCTCTTTATTTCCTCACCTTCTATATATTTATTAGGCGCCAGATTTTCATTCAGCACAAATTTCCCAACATTCAATAATTTCACCGCTAACCGCCTGCCAGTTTTGATTTGCTTTTCTTCAAAAGCGGTGTCGGTTCCAGGGCGCCCCCTACACGCCCAATACCTGAGAGCGTCTGCCCCATATTTTTCAATCCATTCTAAAGGTGTGACGACATTGCCTTTTGACTTTGACATTTTCTTTCGGTCGGGGTCAAGCACCCAGCCTGATATGGTGGCGTGCTTCCACGGCAACGACTCCGTTTCTAAATGTGAGCGAACCACAGTTGAAAATAGCCAAGTTCTAATTATTTCATGGGCTTGGGGGCGGAGGTCCATCGGAAATGTTTTTTGAAACAGGTCGTCATCTTTTTCCCAGCCACAAGCTATGAATGGAGTTAGAGAAGATGTCGCCCAAGTATCCATAACATCTGGGTCTTCAATAAATCCGTTTGGTTGCCCGCGCTGACTTTCTTCATATCCATTTGGAGTGGCGCTTGCTGGGTCGACTGGAAGCTCATTTTCTTCTGGGGTGATGGGGTGTGTATAGTCGGGCATGCCATTTTCATCTAGGCGATACCAAAGAGGAATTGGCACACCAAAAAATCTCTGTCGGCTGATGAGCCAGTCGCCGTTTAGCCCCTCAACCCAGTTTTCATATCTAACGTTCATAAGTTCGGGAACCCAATCAAGCTCAGCACCTCTTTTTAGCAGTTCGTGTTTCAGCTCTTGGTCTCTTCCGCCATTTTTTATATACCACTGCCTTGTGGTGATGATTTCAAGGGGGGAGTCGCCTTTTTCAAAGAACTTGACTGGATGAGTGATTTCACGAGGTTCGCCTTTTAGCTCGCCTGACTCTTCAAGCAGATCTGCCATTTTCTTTCGAGCTTGTTTTGCGTTCAGCCCAATGAGTGGTTCATATTTTGCTTTGGCGATTTCTTCGGGAGGCTCTGGCAAGAACCTTCCATTTTTGTCTAAAACATTTCGCACTGGCAGATTTAGCTCGCGCCACCACATTACATCTGTCATATCGCCAAATGTGCAAACCATGGCAGCCCCTGAGCCTTTTTCTGGGTCGGCGCTTTTGTGTGCCAAGATGGGAACCTCCACTTTGAAATAAGCGGTCTTGGCAGTTTTGCCAAAAAGGTTTTTGTATCGCTTGTCATCTGGGTGTGCCACGACTGCCACACAGGCTGGCAGCAGTTCGGGGCGGGTGGTGTCAATTTGGAGTTTGGTGTTGGTGTTGCTGCTATCAGCAACGGCATTGTTATCAGCGGCATCAAAAATTTCAAAGTCAATAGAATGATAAGACCCAGGTCGCTCCCTATCTTCTAGCTCTGCTTGTGCCACCGCTGTTTGAAAGTTGACATCCCACAGGCAAGGGGCTTCAGTCATATATGCCTCGCCGCGTTTTAGGTTTTTCAAAAATGCCAGTTGTGAGATGCGTTGGGATTCTTCACCTATGGTTGTGTATGTCAGCGTCCAGTCAACTGACAGCCCTAAGTTTTTCCACATTTCTTCAAAGGCTTGTTCGTCTTTTTCAGTTAGGGTGAGGCAAAGCTCAATAAAGTTTCGCCGTGAAATGCTTGTGATGCTTCCAGAGCTTTTAGCTTTATTAGATTTTTTGGGCGATTTATTGTCAGGGTTTTTATTTTCTGGTTGGTTTTTTGTTTCTCCCTCTAGTTGCTCGGGGGAAAAGTTAGGGTCGTAGGGAATTTCAGGGTTGCAACTTACGCCAAAATAATTTTGAACCCGTCTTTCGGTGGGCAGCCCGTTGTCATCCCACCCCATTGGATAAAAAACATCAAACCCACACATCCTTTTATATCTAGCAATGGTGTCGGCGTGGGTATAGCTAAAAACATGCCCCACATGGAGTGAGCCACTCACGGTCGGGGGCGGGGTGTCGATTGAAAAAACATTGTCGCGCGCTGAGCTGTCGTCTTGCTCTTTTAGGCTGTTGCCCTGCTTTTTTTGGCCACCACTATTTTCTGTTGTTTTAAATTGATGCTTGGCCTCAAATTTATATGTGTCTTGCTTTTCCCAATATTGAATTAGGCGAGCCTCAATTCCATCAAGGCTAAGGTCAGCGATTTGTTTTTCCATTTTTGACAAGTAGCTAAATTCTAAGAAAGTTTTAGGCAGAAACGGGTTTCTTTTTTGCTAAAGGATTTGCGACAAAAAGAGCTTGGTTCGTTCTTCTTCTGGCTCTTCAAAGAAGTGGGTTGGAGTTCCAGTTTCAACGATTTCCCCATCCGCCATAAAAATCACTTGGTCGGCTACCTCTCTGGCAAATCCCATTTCGTGGGTGACAACAATCATAGTCATTCCAGTTTTGGCAAGCTCAAGCATTGTGTCAAGAACTTCCTTTATCATTTCTGGGTCAAGGGCTGAGGTTGGCTCATCAAACAGCATCACTTCTGGCTCTAGGGCTAAGGCTCTGGCGATTGCCACCCTTTGTTGCTGCCCTCCCGAAAGTTGATTGGGGAACTTATAGGCTTGCTCTGCAATCTGAACTTTTTCAAGCAGCTCTAAGGCGATTTCGTCAGCTTGGCTTTTTGACAGCTTTTTGACTTGGCGGAGGGCAAGCGTGATGTTGTTTAACACACTCAGGTGGGGGAACAAGTTGAACTGCTGAAAGACCATCCCCGTTTGTCGCCTTATTGATTTTAGGGTTCGCTCTGTGAGTTGCTGTTGGTTGACGACAATTTTGCCTGAGTTAATTTTTTCTAGCCCGTTGATGCATCTAATAAGGGTAGATTTGCCAGAGCCAGATGGGCCGATGACTACGATAACATCTTTTTTAGCAACTGACAGGTTGATGTCTTTCAGGGCTTGGAAGTCGCCAAAGAATTTGTTGACCCCTTCCATTTGGATTATGGTTTCGTTTTGTTCGTTGTGTTCTTTTTGCATGTTTTGGTTTGGTTTTGTTTTAAGTCGTGTTTTAGGTGTGCGTTAGATTCAAGTTTTTTCTTGTTTGGCTTAACGTTTTTCAACCCCTAGTTTTGCTTCTAGCAATTGACTCTCCTTAGACATAGTGTATGATATCGCCCAAAATGCAAAGCTCACAAAAATTAGAGTTTCTGCAATGCCAACCCCCATGAAGTCACGTTGACCGTGAACGATTTCTCGAACATGAAGTATTTCTGTGACTGCGATTATAGTTAGCAGGCTGGTGTCTTTGAATAGGCTGATTGCTTGACCGACCGTTGCTGGGATGATGGCACGAAATGCCTGAGGAAACGTAACCCATATAAAGCTCGTGAAGCGCCCAAGCCCTACTGCTTTTGCAGCATCATGTTGCCCAGATGGAACAGCTCTAAATCCGCCTCTGAAAATCTCTGCCATATAAGCAGAAGTAAACACTGCCATAACTAAGATGGCACGTGCAATTGCGGGAAAGGAACTTACTTTGTCGGTCAAAAACCTTAAAGGAATGGTTATGGCATGCAACACGTCATTACCTGAAAATAAATCTGGTTGCTCAACGAGGAATCCCAAAAAGAGGTTGCCAAAAAATAGCAAGCCGATAAGTGGAACTCCCCTGACTATCTCAATATAGCCGACTGAGATATATCTGATAACAGGCAGGCTTGAGCGGCGCCCGAGGGCCAGCAGTATTCCAAGTGGAAGGGCAATTGCTAGGGCTACGACAGTGGCAGTTAGGTTGAGGTGAAAACCTGACCAGTCTTTCCAACCGATGCCTTCTATCTTTATGAACGGCAGCTGGTAGATTCCATAGACAGCAGCTATTGAAATGGCGGGTGCCAAAATCCTAAATATAAGGACAAGCTCTTTTTTGTGGGCGAGCCTAAAGATAGAAAAAGCAGTGAGGGCTGCTGTGAATGCCCAAGCAGTTCCGCCAGTTCCACTTAGGATTTGAAACGATATTATAAAGCACAGGGCAGAAATGTAGCTTGCTAACCCAGTCAAACTCTTTGGGGTTAGCCTTCCCAGCCAGAAAGAAATGGTGAAGCCAGCAATTGCTGCCAGCACAAAAAGGAGTGGCAAAAAAGATTTCGTTAGAGCAAGCAGCACAACAATCAATAGAGCCAGCGCCCAGAACCTTTTATAGATTAGGTTTTTTGTAGTTGCACTTGCTTTGCCTGCTGCTCTGGCTTTGGTGAGATAAATGCCTACTGCCAGCCCGATTGAAAATGTGATGAGCTGAACTTGTAATAGTATTCGCCATTGGTTTGCCCTTGGGAACTTTCCAATCATAAACAATGTGAGGTTTTCACGCACTGGCTCCCAGTTGCCAGTAAATATTAGAAAGCGAACTGAGAAAAATGCCAGCACCCCGACTAAAGCTAGAAAAGCAATTGTTAAAACAGAGTTGTACCACCTGTTGAAGAGGTTGGCTTTTATCCATTCCTCAGCCGTTTTCTTGTGCGGGCTTTTGGCGTGTGATGCCCTTTCTGGTTTGGGGCTGTGCAGGTTTTTTGGTTCGGTTAGTGTCATTTTCGTTTCAAGCCCTTTGTGTGGCAACCTTCTTTAGTTCGTTTGATAAGAATAATTTGTTGTATGAATTTCCGACCAAAGAAATGATGAGCGACAGGGCTAGATAAATCGCCATCATCATGAGGATTGATTGTGGGGCTGGGTTCTTATTACCAACACCAATAACTAAAAGAAGGGCAGCGATGTCTGGGTATGCCACAGCGATTCCAAGCGAGGTGTTTTTCATCAGGTTTAGATATTGGCTAATGGTGGGCGGAATTGACACTCGAAAAGCCTGAGGCAATATGATAAACCGATATTTCTGAAATGCGTTAAGGGCATAGGCTGCTTCGCTTTGCCCTTTTGGTATTGACTGAATTGAGCCACGAACGATTTCTGCAATGTGAGATGCTGTGTAGGTGGCAAGCGCTAGGGTGAGGGAGAGGTATCCAGCAGAAGCTGCAAATCCACCAATGAGCAGGCGCCCGTCTTGTGAAATAGAAGGCCAAGAAAATCTGTAGGGGGTGTCGGCGATAATAAATGCAACCATTGAAAAGACAATCAAGAATCCCAGCGACCAGAGCCATCTATGGTGGCTGGCTCCAGTTGCAATATGTTTAAAAGTGCGATATATAAATATGGCTATTGCCAAGATGGCGCCACCAAGTATCAGCCACCAGAAAAGCGCCACATTTCCATCTGAGGCAAGGCCAGGAAAAGCTATTCGGCGATTTGAAAACAGCAAAAAGTTTTCGTTGATAAATGGCAACTTTACAATGTATGACTTTGAAAATATTGGAAGTGGCCCGCTCACAAACAGGGCTGCTGAAAAGAAAATGATAATACAGAGCGGTGGGATGTTTCTAAATGTTTCTACAAAGATTGAAGCAGTTTTTGCCACCAGCCAGTTTGTAGATAGGCGAGCAATTCCAACTATGGTTCCAAGCACGGTGGCAATGGCTATTCCGATTAGCCCCGCTAGAACGGTGTTTTGAATTCCAATAAGAATTGCGCGCCAGAAAGGCAAGGTGGAATCAAATCCTTGATTGTCAGTTATAGCAAAATTGGTTGGCTCGGTGAGGAAGCCAAACCCAGTTGGCAGATTTTTGTTGTTTAGGTTGTTTGAGATGTTGTTGCCAAGATACCAAAATAGAAGCCCAACCAAGCCAACAACTAGAACCTGTATTACAACCTTTAAGACGAACCATGGATTTTGCCCCCAGTTCCTTTGGCTGTCGCTCATTTTGTTTTGTGCGACTCTGCCAAAAGGTAGAGCCGCACAATTATTTATTGTTTATTTACATATTTTTATTTATAAGTATTTATTACCTATAAGGGGGCGTGTATAAAAGCCCGCCGTTAGTCCAAAGGTCGTTGTTAGAACCTTGAAGTGGAATTCCCAGTGGGGTAATGTGTCGGTTATAAATCTCTTCATAGTTGCCAACTTGTCTTATGACTTGAACGGCAAAGTCAGATGGAAGACCAATGCTAGGGTTAAAGTCGTTTCCATCAGAGTCTTTGCCCAAGAATCTTTGAATGCTGGGGTCATCTGAGTTTTGCATTGAGCTTAGGTTTGAAGATGTGATTCCAAATTCCCATGCAGCCACAGTTGACATAACTGCCCATCTCACGGCTTGTGCCAATTCATCGTTTCCATCAAGCACGGCAGGGCCAAGTGGTTCTTTTGAAATGACCTCGCCTAGGATTCTCTGGGTGGCGCCATTGTTGTTTTCAATGTCATTTTTGAAACCAGTTAGCTGGGAGACGTCAGAAGTCCAAGCCTCACATTGCCCCGCTTCATAGGCTGCCCTTAGCTGGGTGGTATCTGCAAATGATTGTGGGTTGTAAGGAATGTTTCTTTGAGAAAACACTGATTCTAAATTGAGCTGGGTTGTGGTTCCAGATGCAACGCAGATGTCTGCATTTCTCAGGTCGGCAATTTCTCTTACACTTGAAGAGTCTGGCACCATTATTCCTTGCCCATCATAAAATGTTGTGAATAAGAAGTCGGCTGATTCTTTTCCATCTCGAGTGGCTGTCCAGGTTGTGTTTCTAACCAGCACATCTATTTCACCAGATTGTAGTGCGGTGAAGCGGTCAGCTGTAGCGATAGGTTTGATTTCAACCTTGCTTGAGTCGCCAAATATGGCAGCAGCAATTACTCGGCAGAAGTCAGCATCAAACCCTTGAATGACTCCGTTGCTGTCGGCATTGGCAAAACCAGGTAAGGCATCTCTTGAGCCACACACGATTTGGCCGCGGTCTTTGATTTTTTGAAGGCTGTTGCTTGTGCTGTTAGTATTGCCACTATTGTCGCCATCGCCTGAAGAGCTGTCAGAACTGTGGTTGCAGGCAGCAGCAAAAAGGGCGACTATTGCCAAGAGCGCCGCCGAAAATAGAATTTTGGTTCTTAGTTTTTTGGTTTTTGGTTTCTCGTTTTTTAGTTTCCTAGTTTTTAGTTTCATGTGAACTCCTTTTTTAAGTAATAGTCTTGTCTAAATTTTACCTAATTTCAATACCTA
>JAHRAM010000017.1 GCA_020027305.1 Acidimicrobiia bacterium
TCTAATAGAAACATCGTCTGAGTTAATGTTGGCAGCTTGAGCGAGCGAATCTCTAATTTCTGTGGCTTTGATGTTTTCAGATTCGTTATCAACTTCTGCTCTAATAAGATAGCGATCTCCACCAAGACTTTGAATGAGAGCATCGCCTTGCCCAAATGGGCGGAGGGAATCCCTCAACTCATCAACGCTAGTGCTAGCGGATTGAAGCTCCCAAGCGGTTCCGCCCTCAAACTCTAGCCCCAGATTTAGCCCACGAATTCCCCAACCCAAGCCTGTGGCCAGAAGTAAAACAAGTGAGATAACAAAGGCTCTTGGCCAGATTCTAGGAAAGTCAATGTTGGTGTGAGAGGTATAAACCTTTTTGAAACGGTGTTTGAAACCAAAGGTTCCTTTTGTAGAAGTTTGCGAAACTTCTGAATTTTGAGAAAGTGTTTCTTGACTCATGTTTGGGCTATTTTAGTTTCTTGGGCACCTGCTGTTGGAGCATTGTCTTTTATTCCAATCAACCATCTTGGGCGTCTTATGATGAATTTGGAGTGCGCCAAAATTTTGACTGCTGGACGCAAGAAGAAATAAGTTGCAACCAAGTCAAGCACAGAAGACATAATTAATATGGCTGCAAATCCTTTCACTGGACCAGTTGCCAGCCACCACAAAATAATTGCTCCAATAAGCGTTGCAAGGTTTGCCCAGAAAATTGTCTTGAAGGCAACGGGGAAAGATTGAGTGGAAGCACTTCTAAGGGTTTTACCGTTAGATAAGTCTTCTTTTAGGTTCTCAAAATAGACCACGTTTGAGTCTAGTGAGACACCAATCGATACAATAAGCCCTGTTACGCCCGCAATTGTAAGTGCCAGCCCTTGGGTTTCTGATAAAAATGAAATGATAACCCACAAAAGCAGAGCAGAGATTGCCAAGCTCAACATCGCTAACAGCCCAACTGAGCGATAATAAAAAATCATATAGGCAGCAACTAGGGAGATTCCGATAATGCCTGCAATTATTCCCGCCCTAAGTGAGTCGTTGCCTAAAGTTGCAGAAACTGTGCTGACTCTACTATCTTTAAATTCTAAAGGCAAGGCACCAGAGCGAAGAACGAGTGCTAAGTCGCGAGCTTCTCGTTCAGTGAAATTGCCAGTAATAGAAACCATGTCTCTTTCAAATCTGTTGGTTTGAACTTCTGGGGCGCTTTCTACAATCCCATCTAGGGCAATTGCAAGCCTCCTAGTAGGGCAAGTTAGCTGGTTGCCAGCACATTGTTGGGCAACAGCATTAAATTTATCAATGCCCTCTTCGCCTGCTTTAAATACGATTGAGACTGTCCAAGTGTTTATGCCTGAAAGAACTGCTCTTGCACTTTCTAATGCTTCGCCCCCAACATTTGACGGACCTAGCAAATGTTTTACACTGATATCTGGGCTAATTGCTTGATAATAGAAAACGGTGTCTTCAGCTTCTGCTGTTTTTGGATCGGTTAAAACGTTTCCTCGTTTTGCAATATATTCATTATAAGCAGAAGGTGCTGGTGGGGGAGAAATTTCAGGCTCAATAGGGGGTGTTTCAGGTTCGCCAGTGTCTGGTGTAGTTGTATCTGTGGGAGGCACTGCTTCTGTTGAAGTTGTTGTTTCAGTTGTTGATGGGTCAGTAGTCGATGTAGTTGATGTGGTTGTGGTAGTAGTCGGCGATGTCGTTGTGGTAGTTGTTTCTAAATCTTCTGGCAAATCATCTGGCAGATTAGTTGGTTGCCCGTTTTCACAACCTGGAATAGAAAGTTTTTCACCTGTGTCGTCATATTCACTAATAGCTTCATCGAGCTGGCTATTGATGGCGGCTATTTCTTGTTCTGTTTTTTCTTGCGCAATCTCTGCTCCAGAATTTCCTACAAATATCAATCCACGAGTATCAACAACCCGTTCGCTACATGAAACTATGGAAAGAAATGGGGCAAGCGTTAAGACTGGGCGAAACTCTAGTTTTCCAGTTTGTCCTACTAGTTCAATGGCTCGCTGTTGGTCATCAACACCTGGCAGTTGAATGCTAACTGATTTTCCGCGGCGAGTTACTTCTGGTTCAGCTACTCCCAAGGAGTCAATTCGGCGTCTTATTATGTCGGCCGCTTCTTCTAGTTTTTCATCGGTAATATCTTGCCCTTCAACTGGGTCAAGCACCACAGAAACGCCACCTTGTAAATCAATTCCCAAAAGGGGAGAGTTGCCAAACCCAATAGTTAAACCAAGCAAAAGAAAGGTGATAAGAGATATTCCAATTAACGATACCAAGCCTGATTTTTTCATACGAGGCCTACCCCTTTAGGTCTTTATTATAGAGTTTACAGAATATGGTTTTTGAAATCTATGAAATCTAACATGCCTGCAACTTAACTCTTCTATCACTTAATTTTTTAGCAATCGAGGATTGATTGTAATAATTGCTGTAACTAAAGCAACTTATTCTTCTGTAGTTTCTTTAGCTTCGTCAGGCTCGTCAGTTTTTTCTGGAACTGCTTCAGGGGCATTATTCTCAGACGGAGCTTCATACACAATCTTTTGGGCGATTGAAGCACGGGTGATTTTCAAAAAGTTGCTGTCAGAAACTTCAATAAACAAAGAGTCGCCATCAAATGAACTGATACGCCCGTATATGCCTGAACTTGTTAAAATGTCATCACCCACTTGGAGTTCGTTCAGCAACTGTTGGTGCGTTTGCATCTTTTTTCGTTGTGGGCGAATCATCAAGAAATATATTAAAACGAAAATACCGCCCATCAATACAAGAGTAACTGGATTCATATTATTAAGGTTAGCAGGTTTTAGTAAAAAGTATTTGTTTAGATTTTTTTAAATCTTTTATTCAAACATTAATCATTCCAAATATCTCTGACTTTTTTATAAAAAGAAGAAAATGTTCCCGCCTCAATGTTGGCACGAGCTTCTTTCATCAGCTCAAATAAAAATGCCAAATTGTGAAGAGTTAAGATGTGGGCAGCCGTTGGTTCATTAACTGAAAACAAGTGTCTAAGATAACTTCTAGGCCAGCGGTTAGCAGGGCTTTTTTCAAATTCAGGGTCGAGTGGGTCGGAATCCTCACGGTAGGTAGCAGCAGATATATTTATTTTGCCAGAAGTGGTGAGCGCCGTTCCATGTCTTGCTAGTCTTGTGGGCAAAACACAATCAAACATATCAATTCCCATCTGGATTGACTCAATCAAGCTCAAAGGGTCGCCAACTCCCATTAAATATCTTGGTTTGTTTTTTGGTAATAAAGATGTAGTTTTATCTAGCACGGAATTTCTGTTTTGTCGAGTTTCGCCCACTGATAGTCCACCAATCGCATATCCCTCAAAATCTAATTGGCAAATTTGGTCTGCTGATTTTTTGCGAAGGTCAATGTCAAGACCACCTTGAACAATTCCAAATTGTGCTAAATCAGATGAAGAATCTAAAAATGCCTTTCTGGCACGAATTGCCCAGTTATGTGTAGTTTCAGTGGCAAGTAAAACTTGTTCTTTGTCTTCAATAGAGAGGTCAGGGCAGACATCTAATACCATTTGAATATCTGAGCCAAGGTTGTTTTGAATTTCTACAGCTTTTTCAGGGGTCAGCTCAACCTGTGTGTCATCATAGGTTGATTGAAAGACAGCACCTGTTTGTGAAATCTTGGGTTTGAGGCTGAGAATCTGAAACCCTCCTGAGTCGGTGAGGATGGGGCGATTCCAGCTCATAAACTTGTGAAGCCCGCCTTGCTGTTTGATTAGCTCATCTCCTGGTCTAAGCATCAGGTGATATGTATTTGCTAAAACTATTTCTACCCCAAGTGTTTCTAAGTCAGTGCTACTCAAAGTTTTAACTGCTGCTCTAGTGCCAACGGGCATAAAGCAGGGAGTTTTAAATGTTCCATTGGCAGTGGTGACAGCACCAACTCTGGCAGAGCTATTTTTGCCTTCTGCTGTGACTTCAAATTTTAGGCGAGACATTTTTGTTAATTGTTTTAAATTTTTTTATAAATTCGTTAATAATACTTTTTCTAATTAGGTTTTTCCTTGCCAGTCTTTTTCAATGAGTGATTTTTCTACAAGCATTGCATCCCCGAACGAAAGGAATTTATAGTTGGAATTTAGTGCATGTTCATATAATTTTTTCCATTCCTCACCAAAGAAGGCAGCAAGCAGAACTAGAAGGGTAGAGCGAGGCAGGTGGAAGTTCGTGATTAAGGCATCCACAATTTGAAATTTAAAGCCAGGGCGAATGAACAGTTCACTTGCTGATTTGACATTGCCTGAGACATTAATAGCATCCGTTGGGTAGGAATTGTTTAATTCGTTATTTGGTGTTTTTATATTTGAAGGTTTTTCCTGTGTTCTTTTAGTTAGGTGTTTTTCATTCGTTTGTTTTTCGCTGCTGGGTGCGTTATGAAATTCTCCTTCATTAATGAGTGCTGCTGATTCTAGAGCACGAACCACAGTGGTTCCGACAGCTATAACCCTTTTTCCAGCCTCTTTTGTTTTTTGGCAGGCTTCTAAGGTTTTTGCTGGGATTTCATATTCTTCTTTATGCATAAGATGCTCTGAAATATCATTGGTTTTTATTGGGGCAAATGTGGCAAGCCCCACAGCAAGCTCAAGTTCTTCAATCAGCACTCCTTTTTCTAAGATTTTATCTATCACTTCTTTGTCTAGGTGAAGCCCAGCTGTGGGGGCTGCCACTGAATTTAGTTCAGATTGGTTTGAGTAAACGGTTTGGTATCGCTCGCTATCTTTTAGCTCTTTGTGAATATAAGGGGGGAGTGGAACTTCTCCCAAATCTTCAAGCAAAACGTGAATACCTTTTTGCTCATATTGCCCCACTGGAGCAATTAAATATTCAGGTATTGTGTTGCCCTGTTCTTTTTCTTTGCGTTCGCTTTGATTTCTGTTCGTATTTTGCTTTTCATTTTTGGCTGATTCTTCTGCTTCCCCCATTTTTTCCATTCCTCGTGATTCTTCTGCTTCCCCCAATTTTTCACTGCTAGCAGGTTTTTTGCTTAAAGGCGAAATGACCTGTAGCACTGGCTCACCCTCAAAATAAAGGGTTGTTCCATCTTTCACCCTTTTTGCGGGCTTGATAAGAGCGGTTAGTTTTTTGTTTGATAGAACTGGAAGCACCAGCACTTCCACTTTTCCACCTGTTTCTTTTTGAAGCTTCAGCCGTGCTTTTTGAACCCGTGATTTGTTCACGACCAGCAAGTCTCCTGCCTCAAGTAAATCTGGCAAGTCATAGATATGGCAATCTCTAATCTTGCCATTTTGTTCAACAAGAAGTTTTGCTTGGCTTCTAACTTCATAAGGCGACTGTGCGATTTTGTCAGGCGGCAGATGATAGTCGTAATTAGAAGTGCTAGAGATGATGAAATTGGAAGAAGTTTTTTCCACTCTTTTTATCTCACAAATCGATTTGCTGTTGAAATGAAGCAGGTGCTGAAAGCCCTAAGTGCTTCCAGCTTCTCTCAGTTGCCATTCGCCCTTTGGGTGTTCTAGTTAATAAGCCTTGTTGTATTAAAAATGGCTCATACACAAACTCGACAGTTTCGGCAGGTTCCCCAACTGCTATTGCGAGCGTTCCAAGACCAACGGGGCCACCTCCATACTTATTACATATTGCATCAAGAATGCTTATATCGACTTTGTCAAGCCCGATGTTATCCATGCCAAACATTTCAAGCCCGCTCATTGCAGTTTCCTTATCGATTTCGGTGCTTGTTTTCCTATTTGCCTTTTCATCTGTTTTCCCATCTGGTTTTTTGGTTGAGGTTTTGGTTTCGGCAAAATCTCGCACTCGGCGAAGTAGACGATTTGCTATCCGTGGCGTGCCACGAGCTCGCTTTCCAATTTCGCCAGCAGCTTCTTTGGTGATATCGATTTCTAAAACCTTAGCTGCTCGAGAAACAATTAATTCAAGGTCTGAGGCGCTGTAATAATCTAGCCGTTCTGCTAGCCCGAAACGATCTCGCAGTGGCCCAGTGATTAAAGAGGTTCTTGTGGTTGCAGCAATAAGGGTGAAAGGCTCAATGTTAAGCGATTGTAATCTGGCAGATGGGCCTTGTCCCAAAACGATGTCGATTCTAAACTCTTCAATTGCTGGGTACAAGATTTCTTCAACTGGACGTGACAGCCTGTGAATTTCATCAATAAACAAGACATCGCCAGCCTCTAGGCGAGTTAGCATGGCAGCCAAGTCGCCCGATCTTTCTAAAACTGGGCCAGCTGTTATGTGGAGGTTGGTGTCTAAGTGGTTTGCAACAATTCTGGCAAGGGTAGTTTTTCCAAGTCCAGGTGGGCCAGCAAACAATAAATGGTCGAGGGTTTGCCCCCGTTGCTTTGCTGCTTCAAGCATTATGTTCAGTCGTTCCTTCAGTTCATTTTGCCCAATGAAATCTTCTAAGCGAGATGGGCGAAGGAAGTCGAGGGTCTGACGTTCTGCTTCTAGGCTTTCTGGGTTTAGGATTTCTTCTCTTGCCATTTTTTCTGTCACTTATTTATCAAGGTCTATTTATCATTTATTAAAATCTATTCATTCGGGTCTATTTATCATTAATGTCTATTTAGCAGGGCCTATTTATCATTTATCAAGGTCTATTTATTAGGGTCTATTTATCAAGTTTCTATTTCTAAAGATTGTTTACCTTTCTAGCGGCATCACCTATTATCTTCCTAGAAACCCTAGGGCTTCTTTCAACATTTCTTCTTGCCCCATTGAATCCGCCTTTTCGTTTTTGGCAATTTCTTGGAGCGCGTTTTTAATTTCAGCACCCGAAAAGCCCAATTGTTGAAGCGCCATTATGACTTCACCTGTTACCCCTGAATCTTCATAAGTGGCTTTAAATTGCTCCACCTTTAGCTTGTTCTTTAATTCGGTGAGAAGGCGCTCCGCAGTAGTTTTGCCTATGCCACTTATAGCAGTCAATGAGTTTATATCTGCACTAGCTACAATTGCCTGAAGTTGTTCTAAGTTATAGCTGTCGAGAATTTCCATAGCCATTGCTGGCCCAACCTTGTGAATCTTCAAAAGCAGTTCAAAGGCATTGCGGTCTTCTTCTTCAATGAAACCATAGAGAGTTTCAGAATCTTCACGAACTTGGTGTGAGGTGTATACCGTAATCTCTCCACCTTTTGGAACTAGGTTTGAGATAGCTCCTTTACCTAAGGTCACGCGATATCCAACTCCGCTAACATCTATGAGCATCTCAGTGCTTTCGCTCAAAGTTTTTGAAATTAAGGTGCCGCGAATATATCCAATCATAAACTTATCTTAGAGTTTTTGAGACACCTATTTGTGATGTCGGTTTATGATGTTAAAGATATTCGTAGTGCTTAGTGCAGTGCGGGTACTTGGGCTAAATGACAGAGGGCTACAGCAGCTGCATCTGCTGCATCTGCTGGCTTGGGAATTGTTGAAAGCCCTAGCAACAGTTTTACCATTTCTTGAACCTGTTCTTTTTGAGCATTCCCATAGTTGGTGACCGCCTTTTTGATTTGTTTGGGGGAATACTCAGCAATCTCACAACTTTTTTGAGCGCCCAATGCTAGGGCGATGCCAGCAGCTTGGGTAACTGCTGTTCCGCTTTTTCGGTTAATTTCTATGAACACTTTTTCAACTGCCATAGCATCTGGAGGGTTTTCTTCAAGAATATCTAGTAGGTCAGATTGAAGTTTAGCTAAGCGAACTGCCACGTTGTCTTCTTTGGGCGTGGTTATGACACCAATTGATAGCGCTTTTGGAGAGCTTCCATTTTGCTCTATTAAGGCATACCCACAGCGGGTCAACCCAGGGTCAATTCCCATCACCTTCATCCACCTATTATTTTACTAGCTATGGCTTAGTTTGTCTAGGATGTCTTTTCCTTTTGCCTGATAGCTTGGGGTGGAGGTTTTATATTTCTAAAAATTAAGTTGAAATAACAACTAAAAAATATCCCACCTGCAATAATTTTGTGCTACAATAATTTTTAGATCCCCCCTTAAGCCTCTCCAAGGATGCGCATTTAAGGGGGGAGCCTAAATTTCTATCGGGTTGAATATCAACCATCTATCTTTGTTCCGTTTTGGAACTATCTCTATCTAGCGCAATATTTTGTTGCCATCAAACCCCAAGAACGAGATGAATGAGAAACAAAAATCAATACTAACCTATCGACAACTAGCTGAATTTTTAATTCAAAAAGGGCTAATTGCTGAAGTAGAAAAGCTCGAGGAGCAATTAAAAGCAATTGGATATTTTAGATTGAAAATTTACCTGTTTTTGTTTCAGCAAGATGATATCGGCAACTATGTTAAAGGGACAACATTAGATGAGTTTTTAGAAATCTATAGTTTTGATGAAGAATTGAGGCTAATAGTATTTGAAGCAATTGCAAAAATTGAGGTAGCAGTTAGATCTCAAACAATATACGAATTTCTACATGCATGTAACGATGAATTGGGTTATAGAGATTCATTTAATTTAATCGGGTTATCGCCGACAGAACATCAAAAGTTTCTTATCTCAATTGACAATAGAGTAGCAATTAATGGGGGAAAGCTTGTTGAGAATTATAAGCTAGACCCTAAAAGAGGTGCCGTACCGCTATGGGCTATGGCTGAATTTATGGATATGGGAAATTTGCTCAAGTTTTACAGGGGAGTTTCTCCAGAGATTAGAGAAAGGATTGCTTCATATTTTAATTTGATATCACACCCAGCGCTTAAAAAAGACTATCTTTATAATTGGCTACGGTCGTTGATAATAGTGCGCAATCGTTGTGCGCACCACAATAGGCTCTGGAATCACAAACTTGCTTTTATTCCAAAATATTTACAACAGAAAAGACACCCAGAGTGGCCGTCAAGAGAAATACTAACCAATCGTAAATGTGGCTTTATTTTATTTATGTGCCGATTTTTGTTGCGTCCAATTGATTTAAATGGAAATTGGAGCAAAAAAGTAGATGCTCTATTTGAACGTTATCCAAACATTCCAATAGGGGAGATGGGTCTATTTGCAGACTGGCAAAAGCATCCAGCTTGGAGCAAGCCCATTAGGCAAGTGCTTTAAATATTTCATCGGGAATATCAAAATTTGAATAAACCCCCTGAACGTCATCATGGTCATCAAGGGCATCTAGCAAACGAAGAATTGCTTTGGCATTCTCTTCGCTTTCAACTTCAATGGTTTGTTCAGGAAGCATCGCCAGCTCAGAATTTAAAATCTCAAATTCCTCTGCCTTGACCCTTTCTAAAAGATTCGTTGTATC
>JAHRAM010000039.1 GCA_020027305.1 Acidimicrobiia bacterium
TGAAAATGGCAACTGTAAGAGACTTTTCAACAAGTATTTTTGACTTTTGAATTGCAGCAAACATGCCTACTTTTGAACGTCTCCTACGAGCTTGTCTTTTAGACATTGCGCTCAACCTATAAGATGCCCCCCACTGAATAATTTTAAATTGAACATGGCTAATGTCTCTTAGGCAACCAAACACAGTTGGATACCCACCATTCAAACGTTTATACATTCCTGCTATTTGAGCTGCCCTGAAATAAACATTGATGGCTGGCACTGCCAACATGACGAGTATAAGTGCAATATAAATAATGAATATTAAAAATATTGCTTGGTAAATTCCAATACCTAATATGTTAAAGCTAATTACAATCCCCAAACTTCTAATAAGGATGAGTGTCATCATAGCTATGGCAGCAACTGCCGCAATGGATGCAATATAACCAAATGCCGAGAACAACATAAGCCTTTTGCCATAAGACGCAACACGCCACGAGGATTTGAACAACCGCCATCCTATGCGGAATTTTCCTTGATGTACGTAGGCGCTCATTATGCTTTCCTAGAAATTTTCCATGTTTAGTGTGTGATTTATGCTTGCCGTATAATATCCCCATTGGGTTAACAACTAGCCCAATAATTGTATAAGTTTTTAAATTTTAGCAGTCCTCTAGTCTTGCTTGGCTTCAACTTTTTGTTTGGGAAATTTTAGAACGCCGCCATCAACTGGTTCTGACTTGAACCTAAATAGTCGTGGCTTTGCCTTTGTCTTTCTTCTGCCCGAAGAAAGTTGCAAAGTCAGCACCAGCAAATGCTTCTGGCTCTGTGCCAGTCGTGGCATATATATAGAGGGCTGCTTGATATGCTGATGTAACGAGAGTCCACCAAAGGCCCACCCCAATCAGATAAAGCCCGCCGATTACCAAGCCAAGAACAAGCCCAATACCCCCAGCAAGAGCACCTAGTGTAATGATTGCTATGCCAGGAAGCATGAGCAGAAATACAACAAATGACGAGCCGATATTTGCGACCAATTGTGTTCCCCATACCTTTTTCAATACTTGGCCAGAGCGCTTTAATGCCTTTATCGGGCCTAGCTTTTCAAAAATAACTATTGGGAGTGTTAAGAATGTGAGGAAGTTCCACGCTGCCCCCAATGCGTGTGTGAATATAGAAACTACAAAATTGCCACCTCCACCACCCCTGCCATTTGCGGCTGAGCGAAGAGCCTCAAGGATAAATGTCACCGTAGCAGTAAATATTCCCCACTGAATTACTTTGACTGCAACAGGTTGGATGTCTTCTATTGAACCTCGTACAGTTGGGTCGCCACCGGTCAGGCGCTTGTGCATTCCAGCAATTTGAGCACCTCTGAAAAAAGTAAATGTTGCTCCAGCAACCCAATAAGAAAGCAGGGTTGGAATGAAATAGAATGCTATAGCCGATTTAGGTTCACCCGCACTGAAATCCCAGCCGATAAAAACTGTTGGCAGCCAAATAACAGCAAGCCCTATTATTGTGATAATAAAAGCAAAAACTTCCAGCAATATAAGTTCTTTGTCATGTGATGCCACACGCCATGAGAGCTTAAATAAATTCCATGCTCTGGTGAATGCTCCTGTAGTTCTCATCGCTTCTATATATTATTGCTTCTATATATTGATGTTAGTACTGGGTTGCTATATGTAGGTGCTTTATATGCTTGTTTTGTTCGTGCCGCTAACTTTTTGCTTTCACGGTTTTGGTGCCTTTGCCAGAACGGATGAGGTTGCCGACTTTTTCACCAGTGGACTCTCCATCTTTTACGGTTACAACCCCATTAAGGAAAACTTTTTCAACACCTTGTGATCCCGACCAAAGCCTCTTTTGGTTACCAGGCAAGTCATCTCGGATTGTAACAGGCTCGGCGCCGATAGTTTCTGGGTCAAAAACCACCAAGTCGGCCTTGTAGCCCTCAGCAATTATTCCTCTATCTTTCAAACCGAATAATTGCGCTGGGGCATTGGTCATTTTTTGGATAGCGGATTCCATTGTGGTGAGCTTTTTGCCACGCAATGTATCTGAAATCCAATCGGTCGGATATGGAGCGCCACACATTCTGTCAAGGTGAGCACCAGCATCTGAGCCTCCGATGAGAACGGTGTCGTCATCCCAAAGTTCTGCTCTGAGTGCCCAACTGTCGGGGTCATCATCGGTCGGATGTGGCCACAGAATTGTTTCGCACTTGTCTTCCACCACAATATCGCACAGAGTTTCAAAAGCGTTCAGCCCGCGACCGCTGCCACCTCTATCTCGTGCAATCTCAGCAACGGTTTTTCCAGTCAGCCCCTTGTTGGCTTCTGAATATGTGTCGCCGATACGATAGCTTTCCCAGCCAGTCAGGCGGAGGAACACGCCCGCTTCTGGAGCCTGTGACCTTTCATAAAGGAATTCTTGCACGGTAGGGTCTTTCAACTTTTTCATACGTTCAGGAATTGGCAAGGTCAGAGTTTCCTCCCAATCGGGCAACTTCACAAGAGCACAATAAAAACCAAAGCTCAAATTCATCCCCACCAACGTTGGCATTGTGAGCGAAATCACCCTGCCTCCTCGCTCTTTGGCGTATTGCCCGATTGAAACTTGGTGCATCACGCGCTCTCTATGTTTGGCATCCACTGTCAAGACATTCCAGTTAAGCGGGCGGTTGGCTGCGACTGATAAGTCAGTCATCATATCCATCTCTTCTTCGCTGAACCGCTCCATGCAACCATCAGTTATATATTCCAACGTGGTTCCCTCATGCTCACCAGTGGTTTTGGCAAATGCCAGCATCTCATCTTTTGTTGCCCAGCGGGATGGAATGGGTTGCCCATCGCCATCAGTGTGGGTGTATGACTGAGAGCTTGAAAATCCAAGCGCCCCAGCCTCAATGCATTTTGATAGCTCGGCAGTCATTTGTTCAATCTCTTCTTCATTGGCTTCTTCGCCGACTGCTCGCTCGCCCATAATTTTTCGCCTGATGGCAGAGTGCCCAGCAAGAAACCCGACATCCAGCCCAAGATTTCCCTCCAGCTTTTTGAGGTAATCGCCGAACTCTCGCCAGTTCCACTCCAGCTCACTTTCTAAAACGCTAAGAGGCATACCTTCAACTTGTGCCATCATCTTTCTGATGTAGTCGGCATCATCATCGCTAGTGATTGGGGCAAGCGTGAACCCGCAGTTTCCGCTTATGGCAGTGGTGACCCCATGGATGTTTGACGGCGTTGCGAAATTATCCCAAAAGAGTTGGGCGTCATAGTGAGTGTGTGGATCAATAAAGCCAGGGCAAACAACTTTGCCTTCTATGTCATGGGTTTCTTTTGCCGTCTCTTTAGTTTTTGTACTTTTCGTGGCTTTGCCATTTTCGCCAGCTGGCGTGACAGAAACAATCTTGCCATCCTTAATCCCAATATCAGCCTGGGCGGCATCTTTGCCAGTGCCGTCAACTAACGTTCCGTTCTTGAGTAAATGATCTAGCATCTATGTCTGTCCCTTCTATTCTATTTTTGTTGTCGCTTGCGCTTTTTTTGTTTCTTAATCGCTGCTTGTTTATTTTATAATTTTTGAAATGTTGAGTTTGTATTTCTTGATATCGTTGGAAATCTTAACGACTTAACAGTCTTGTTAATTTAAATATTTTTGCCAATTTAGTAATCCTGTCAATTTAGTTTTTTTGTCAATCAGTATTTTTGTCAATTTAGTTTTCTTGCCAGCTTTCACAATCTATTCCACCCTTTTCACTCGTTCTTATATTTGTATTTCTGCTATTAGTTTATATCAAATATTTTTATATCAAATAATCAAATAATCGCCACCGCTTAATCGCTGTTATTGCCTGCCCCAAAAATCGCTGGCGCTTGGAGATTTAACAACTCAAAACTTGCAATCAGGAAGCTGCGTCTTAGCAACCCCTCATTACAGTTTTTGCAGTGTTTTTCAAATAGTTATTAGCAAACAATCGATTAAAAGAGTTGCTTAACAAGATATGCTTGGATTTGATTCTCCGAGACTTTTTTGCTTCGCAAATCTCGGCGAATTTGGCGGCGCTCAATTTCTGAGGTTCCCCCCCAGATGCCAGAGTCTTGATTTTCCCTGATGGCATATTCAAGGCAATTAATCTGGCAATCGCATTCAACGCAGACCGACTTGGCCTCGCTAATCTTGTCTTGCGCATTTTGGGTAGTGGTGCCGTCTGGAAAAAATAATCCAGGGTCGGTTCCTCTACAGGCAGCTTGTTCAAGCCAGCCCTCTTCTTCCATTGTTATATCAGCCAGTGCCACAATGCTTTCTCCCTCCTCGTGGTCTAACTTATAGGTAGGTTTTTATTTTATACAATTTTTCACACTTTCGTCAAAAAAATGGGGATAAATTTGTGTAAAAATAAAACTTTTTTGTGGAGGGAATTTTGGAGGATTTTGCAGTTTGTTTTTGAAATTCTTGTAAATGGGGATGTGTTCTTTGAATTCTTTAAGTGTAAGTAAGTGTAAGAGTGAATTCGAATTTTTATTCAAGGAATTTTTTGGAAGCCTCGATAGGATTTTTTGAAAATTTATGAGTTTTAAACAAGTGTGTGGAAAACTTCTCTTAATTTTTTCCACATTTTGTTGAATTTTCCACAACCTTGACTATTTCTTTTTCAAGCACCTCAACCATTGCACCGAATTCCATAGCTTGTATATCGCGATAAAGCTCGTTTAGCTTCTGCTCATCATCCATCGCTCTCTGTTGTCAAATACAACTCAAAACTAGTAGCGATTAGAGCTTCAGTAGCTGCTTGCCCTTGTTTTCGCCTTCAAAGAGTCGGAAAAATGTTTTGGGGATATTCAAAAACCCTTCTTGAACATCATTTCTAAAAGCAATCTCGCCCGACTTCACCCAGTTAGCAA
>JAHRAM010000041.1 GCA_020027305.1 Acidimicrobiia bacterium
ACCTCCAATTGTTCTAGAGGTTTTATCATTTCCTAAGATAGCAATCTTTACCTTAAAGTCTCCAGACCCGATGTTTACAATATATGCACCTTTTTTGGAAATTTTCCACGAGGACTCTTTTTGTATTCTGCCTTCCATATTTCCTAGAGGCTCATTTAAAATAATGGGTGTAATTTTGGCATCTATGGTTTTTGTCAAAAACCATTTGTTAGGTTTTATGAGAACTGAACCTCTTTTTAATTCTTCTTTTGAAATATTGCTTAGATTAAGTGCAGTTCTAGTTCCAGGTTCCGCTTTTTTAATTTGCTTTCCTAGGCTTTCTAGCCCCCTCACCTTTACAAGTTTTTTGGCGGGAAGGGCGAAAAGTTCATCGCCATCTTCAACACTTCCTAAAGTTAGAGTAGAGGTAGAAACAAGGCCAGCGCCTTTTATTATAAACGACCTATCAATCCATAATCTTGGGTTTTTCAAATCTAGTGGGGGAGTGATTTCTAAAACTAAACGTGAAAGAGCAGCTTTAAGCTCTTTTATTCCTAAATCAGCTGGGGCATCTGTTTTAATAATCTCAGCACCTTCTAAAAAAGTTCCTTTGAACGCCCAAGCAACAGATTGTTCAATATCTGCCAATTCTTTTTCGGGGATGTCATAGGAGTTAGTGAGCGCAATAACCCCTGCTTTCATTTGAAAAGCCTCACATATTTTTAGGTGCTCTATAGATTGTGGCATCATTTTTTCTTTAGCAGATACCACAAATAGACATCCATCAACTGAGCCTGCTCCAGCCAGCATGTTATTTGTGAACTTTGAATGTCCTGGAACGTCCACGAAGGCTAAATCAACTGGTGAGCCTTCAACTTGAAGAGACATCCAGCTAAACCCTAAATCTATTGTCATCCCCCTAGCCTTTTCTTCTTTAAGGCGGTCAGGGTCTTGCCCTGTTAGAGCTTGAACTAAAGTGGATTTGCCATGGTCAATGTGCCCAGCAGTAGCTATAGTTGGCATTTTGGGCTATTTTTTATTTTGCTGTTTAGCATTTATATTTGACGTATTTTTGTTTTAGTCTTGTTTTTACTTTTTGTCTTGACTTCAATTGTGCTTTTGCTGTGATTGTATCTAGTTTTAGATTTAGAGCGATTTTAAGGCTTTCACTAAAATATCATCTTGTGCCAGAAGCACTGTTCGCATGTCGATAATAGTGTTGTCATCAATCACTCTTGCAATAATAGGAACCTCAAATTCTCGTAGCTTTGCTTTTATTTCATCTGCACCTTTTATGTGTATCCCAAAAGAAGGTATTTCTACATTGGGAAGCGTTCCACCACCTGTGGTTGAAAAACACGGTGCATAAGAAATCGAACTGCTTTTTACTTTTTCACAAATTGCTTTTGCCCTAGTTTTTAAGTTTTCAACTGGGATTGTCGCCATCTGCCAAAATGGAATTTCGCTACCTTTTCTGTGAAGGTATTTCATCGCCAAATCTCGACAAGCAGAAATGGTTATTGTTCCTGGTCGAAATGCCCTAGCTAGTGGATGCTTGGCACATTTTTTCACAAGCTCATGATTTCCCAAAATAATGCCAGCTTGACTTCCTCCCAATAGTTTGTCGCCTGAAAATGCTACTAAGTCAGCACCCTCTAAAAGAGTTTGTTTTGCTGCTGGTTCATCTTTTAGCCACTTCGGAGGCCCAACCCCTAAATCTTCAAGCCACGGGCAGGCAGCATCTAAAAGCCCTGAACCTAAATCAACTACAACTGGCACAGAGAGGCTAGACAACTCTTTAACTGAAACAGATTCGCTAAACCCCTTTACCGTATAGTTAGATTTGTGAACCTTCAGACAAAGCTCAACAGAGTGTTTTCTTATTGCCCGGTCATAGTCTTTAAGCCGAGTTCGGTTTGTGGTGCCAACCTCAACAAGCTTGGCAGTTGAAGCCTCAATGACTTCTGGCACTCTAAACCCGCCCCCAATTTCAACTAGCTCCCCTCGTGATACAGCAACCCCTTTGCCACTAGCAAGGGCAGCCAAAATTAGAGTAATTGCGGCAGCACAGTTGTTTACAATTAGCCCAGCTTCTGCCCCCACTAGGCTAGCAAACAAGTCTGCAGCATGTTTTTGGCGAGACCCTCGCTCGCCAGTTTTTAGGTTTAACTCAAGGTTTGAATAAAAAGGCTCCTGTGAAAACCCCACAGGCGCCCGCCCAAGATTTGTATGGAGCAGAACCCCAGTTGCATTTACAACTTCTGTCAACGTATTTTTCAAATAACTGACAGCCTCATCTTTAGCTTTTTCAATTGTTTCTTCTGCTGAAAGAGCCACATCTTTATTAGCTTTGTTTTCTTCAATCACCTTTCTTGCAATGTCTACACATATTGATTTAGGAAGCTCGTGCTTCAAGTGCTCTAATAGGGCATTTGCAACTGAATCAACTGACGGAGGATGCATAAAAATAAGTGGTTTAAATTTAAGTCTAGGAAGTTAATTTAAGTTAATTTAGATGCTAAATATCCCCAATTTAATAATGTAATGTATCAAAAATTTAAGCCATCGGATTTGTAGTTTGAGCTTGCTCTACTAATTTAATAATGTAATGTATCAAAATTTAAGTAGATAATTTAAGGGTAGAATAGAGTTTATATGATAATTGATGAACTGGGGCCACCACCAGAAGAATTTACTCCTCATATCCCTAGAGCGCTTAGCCCTATGGTTAGAAGAATCCCAACCCAAGATTCAGCCATCAATACATACTTAATTGGCATTGATGAGATTTTGGTTCTTAATCCTGGACCAGCTTGTAGCAACCACTTTGCTGCTATTTCTGGGTGTGGGGGAGAGAGGTTAAAGTGGGTGGCATCAACTTCTTCTGACAAAAGTTATGCAGGTGGAAAATCACAGATTGCAAAAGAACTGGGACTAACTAAAAAGAATTTAAAGTCGGGGCAACGGCTTCAGTCAACTGAGTTCAAATTGTTTTGCCATGACCACTCAGATGGGCTGGTGTTTTATTTGGAAGAAGAGCGGGTACTTTTTTGTAATGATATTCTTTCTGCTGAAAAAGGTGATCCAATTTATGATATGTGCGTTACGCTCGCAAAAAAGCTTAGGCCCAAACGAATTGCCCCAGCTCATGGGCAAATCATTGAGAATTTTGGCTCAAATTTAGGTCAACGTTTGACCGAACTTTTGGTACCTTCTTAGAGCTTCAACCCTCTTTGCTTTTTTTGAATTAATTTTTCAAATTAAATTTTTGAAATTGCCCTTTTCAATTGACTCTTTAAATTTAATCGCCATTTAGAATCTCAGTCATTTCTGGCTTCCAAGCTGTAAGGTCTTGTCGACAGAATTTAGAGAGATGGTCGTGTCCACAAGCTCTGGCGATTACCCCCATCAACTCTACAGTAGCATCAAAAAACCTCTTTAGCCTTTCAGCAGCTTCATCAACAATTAAGCGGGCGCGCAAATCTTCTCTCTGAGTAGCAATTCCTACTGGGCAAGCATTGGTGTGGCAAGCCCGCATTCCTAAACAGCCAATTGCTTGAAGGGCAGAGTTAGAAACTGCTATGGCATCTGCCCCTAGTGCTAGAGCCTTTGAAAAGTCGGTGTGCGTTCTAAGACCCCCAGTGATTATTAATGTGACATCTGCTTTGTCAGCATTATCTAAAAAACGTTTAGCACGAACCAAAGCAGGAATAGTTGGCACTGAGATATGGTCTCTAAACAATACTGGGGCAGCTCCTGTGCCTCCACCCCTTCCATCCAAAATTACATAATCTACACCGATTTCAAGAGCAGCTTCAAGGTCTTCTTCAATATGTTGGGCAGAGAGCTTTACCCCGATTGGGATTCCGCCAGTTGCTTCTCTGATTTGATTTGCAAATTCGCAAAAATCAGCCGAGGTGTTGAGGTCTTTAAATGTGGAAGGCGAAATAGCATCTTGTCCAGGTTTTAGACCTCTAACCGAAGCGATTTCTTCAGTAACTTTATGTCCAGGGAGATGCCCGCCAGTTCCAGTTTTTGCGCCTTGCCCCAATTTGAAGTGAAAGGCTTGGCATTTTTTCACTTTGTCAAGCGACCACCCAAACATTCCTGAAGCCAGCTCATAAAAATAACGGCTGTTTGCCTCTTGTTCTGCTGGCAACATTCCGCCTTCCCCAGAACAAATTCCTGTACCAGACATTTCAGCGCCTTTTGCTAGTGCTACTTTTGCCTCAGATGACAAAGCACCAAAGCTCATATCAGAAACAAATATAGGAATTTCTAGCTCCAGTGGCTTTTTGGCATTGGGGCCGATAATAACATTTGAGCTGACCGTTACATCATCTAGCAGTGGTTTTTTTGCAAGTTGGGCAGTAAGGAATTGAATGTCATCCCATTGTGGAAGGTTGGTTCTAGGCACGCCCATAGCATCAACTGGGCCATGGTGGCCAAGATAATCCAACCCCTCATTTGCCAATTTGCGAATGAGCCCAACATGTGGTTCAAGTGAAAAGTTGTGTTGGTCTTGATATGCTCCTTGATAGGCTTCGCGATCATAGTGTTGTGGATTTTCTTTTTCCCACAACAAAATTTCATCAACATCAATCATCAGGTCATCATCTTCTAGCCATGAAGAAAATTTATGGAGTCGTTCGTTTGCGTTGTAGCTGCTTACCCCTGTATGAATTTCATAATCCCACGAATGAAGGCTACAAACCAAGTCATCACCTTTTACTTCGCCATCACACATTAAAGCTCCACGATGAAGACAACGCCCATAAAGTACAGAGTGGTTGTCGCCAAAGCGAACAACAACAAGGTCAACATTGCTGACTAGAGCCCCCGTAGGTTTTCGGTCTTCAATCTGGCTCCATTTAGCAATAGAAAGTGGTTGCATATACTTTGTTGCTTTTATTTTACTTTAAAATTTACTACCATTTTGAGCCCGAGCGGGGAATCGAACCCCGGACCTATTCATTACGAGTGAATCGCTCTGCCAACTGAGCTACCCGGGCGTGCATTTAGCTTCTATGGTTTTATGCTACCTATCAAGAGCTATCTATGGGCATATTCACCAAACCTATTTATAAAACTAGAAAACCTATTTAGTAAACTCATTTATTAAATTAAGTCATAGAATAAATTTGTTAAAAAGATACTTTCATTAGGGTTTCGCTCCAACTGATTTGATGCCTCGGTCAATCGCTCCACCTTTTTGATTAGTGCTAGATGCCTGTCATTGTTTTCTTTTAATTCACTTTTATTTAATTCGTCCTTATTTAAATTGTCATTGCTTAAATCGTCGCTGCTTGATTTAGCACCGCTTGAGTTGTTAAGTAGTTGTTGCCTGTATTTTCTCTGAAGAATAAAAAGCCCGAAGCGGATTTCTGTATCGCGTAGCTTTCTTTTTTGCCTTTTTAGCGCTTCTTCTGAAATATGTGTGGCAGAAAGGCTTTCATTCATTTCATCTAGAAAATCTTTCACAAGCTGAACTCTTGAAATGACAGCTGAGCCATTGTATGAAGCATCATTACCTAGCGATCTGTCTGAAAGCTGTCCCCAGATTTCTAAGCGCCGTTCATAGCTATTTGCTAAAAAGTTTGCCTTGCCTAAATCACCGCCAGAAGCATCTACCAACGTTTCAATATGTTCATCTGGAACTTCATGCTCATCTGATAAATATTGTCTCACTACTTCACTTGGCGCAGATGAGAAATTAATTTCATAGCACCGTGAAACTATAGTATCTGGCAATTTTTCTTCGGTAAGGAGTATCAAAATAGCAGATGGGGGAGGCTCTTCAATAACTTTTAGCAATCGGGTTGCCACTGATTCATCGGCTGTGTGAAATTGGTCACATATCACAACTTTTTTAGGGGCAATATTTGATTCCCCTTTTAATTTTCTAGGCATGGAATTGACTTCATCAATCACTCGGCTAGCATCAGCCACACGAAAAGTTCTTCCCTCAGGCGAAATCAAGCTGATATTGACATGAAGACCTTTTCTAGCACCTTCTTCATGCTCTATTCCATAAGCTGAAAATAGTTGAGCACAAAATTCATAAGCGGCAGTTTGTAAGAGGGGAGCGGGAGTCAAGGTTTCAACTTCTTGTGGGTGAGCCTCTTGCGTTAGTGAGGGAAAAGATGGAGGCCCAGAAAATATGTAGGCATGAACTGGAGACTCGACTGCTACTTTAATTTGTTCTAGGGAATTTCCTAAAATTTTTTTATTGAATCCCATCTTTGTGCATTATTTAATTTTTGTATT
>JAHRAM010000080.1 GCA_020027305.1 Acidimicrobiia bacterium
TGTTTTGGGCATTGATGAAGTATGTATTGCTTCCGCCCATTCGAAAGATTCAAAAGCAGCGGAAAGAAACAATTGAAGCAAACAACTACAAAGTAGAAGAACTGAGCGAAGAAAAAGATAAGCTAGCAAATCAATATGAAAAGGCTTTGACTGAGGTAAGAACCGAAGCTGCCCAAATCATAGATGAAGCTCGCCAGCGAGCAGATTCTTATCGCGCCGAGGTTATGGCAGTTGCTGAAGGTGAGATTAATGCGCAACGTGAACAAACTGAAGCTGAGCTTGCCACAGCAAAAACGGCAGCCATTGGCTCTCTCAAAGATGACGTTGCAAATCTAACCGCTCAAGCAGTGGAGGCAGTTTTGGGCAAAGCGCCAGAAAAAGCAAAGGTGGCTAGTGAGATAGAAAAGGTGGAGTTGGAATAGACAATGAGAGCATTTAACGCTGCCACCATTTTTGCAGCAGAAGCCCCTAATGGGAACTTTCTTCCAGGAGACATCAATGAGTTTTATTGGGGGAGTGCAGCATTTTTAGTTGTGGTTGCGTTTTTGCTTTGGAAGGTTCGCCCTTCTATTGTGAAAATGTTTAAAAAATCTAATGAGCAAACAAAAAATGAAGTTGAATGGGCGCAAAATGCAGCCGACGATGCTCAATGTGAGTTTTCTGAGTTCAAGTCAAAGCTTGGCGATATCAGTTCTGAGCGAGAACAAATTTTGACAGAGGCAAGGGAGAGTGCACAAAACCTTGAAGAAGAGTTAAAGCAAAAAGCACACCAAGATGCAGAAGAAGTCAAAACCCGCTTTTCACACGACACAGAGCTGTCACGAGTTCAGGCACAAAATGAGGTGAAACAGCAGTTGGCAAGAGTTGCCCTAACGGCAGCTGAAAATATTGTGGCAGATAGCTTAGATGAAAAAACCCACGACCAATTGCTAGACGACTATATTTCTTCTAACTTAAAAAAGGCAAACAACTAAACATTTTAATTATTAGGAACTAAATAATGAGCGACAAACGAAAAGATCAATACGCCAGCGCAATTTTTGAGATTGCTACCGCTGAAGGCAACATTGACAAGATTTCTGGTGAGCTTTATGCTTTTTCTCAGGCTCTAGAAAAATCTCGTGAGCTATACGTGTCGCTGAGCGACAACAGCATTCCATTTGAAAAGCGAAATCAAATTGTTTTAGATTTGCTTTCAAACAAGGCAAGCGCTGCTACTTTGGGTGTGATTGTGATGCTAGTGTCAGCGGGAAGAATTAAAGACTTGCCAGATATTTCAAAAGAGCTGTCTGTTAAAGTTGCAGAGCAGCAAGAAAAAGAAGTCGCCTATGTTCGGTCAGCCGTTTCGCTCAGCGATGAGCAACTTAAAAAACTCAGAGAAGCACTGAACAAGGCAACCAACAAACAACTCGACCTCAAGGTCACTGTTGATGAAGAATTACTGGGGGGCATAACTGCTACCATCGGCGATACCGTGATAGACGGCACGGTTAAATCTCGTCTACAAAAACTTCGCGAAAAACTGGAGGCTAAACAATGAGCGATTTGAAATTAAATACCGAAGAGATTACTGCTGCTCTGCAAAAGAATCTGAAGGATTTCACCCCTGACCTTTCTAAACAACAGGTGGGCGTGGTAGAAGAAGTGGGCGATGGTATCGCTCGTGTTTCTGGGTTGCCAATGGTAGCTGTTAATGAGATGCTTGAGTTTGAGAGCGGAACCATCGGGCTTGCCCTTAATTTGGATGAAGATTTTATCGGGGCAGTTGTGCTGGGTGAAGTTGATGTAATTGAAGAAGGGCAAACTGTCAAAGCAACAGGAAGCATTTTGTCTGTGCCAGTTGGAGATGGACTGTTAGGAAGGGTAGTGAATGCTTTAGGTGAGCCACTAGACGATAAAGGCGCAATCACAAATTCCGTTCGGAGAAGAATGGAAGTTCAAGCTCCTGGCATTACTGGTAGAAAGCCTGTTCATGAGCCGCTTCAGACTGGGATTAAATCGGTCGATTCGCTCATTCCAGTTGGCAGAGGGCAAAGAGAGTTGATTATTGGCGACCGAAAGACTGGCAAGACTACTATTGCTATTGACACCATCATCAACCAGAAAGGGCTGGGTGTTAAGTGTATTTATGTTGCCATCGGGCAAAAAGCTTCAACTGTGGCACAGACTGTTGCTACCCTAGAAGAATTTGGCGCTATGGAATATACCGTGGTTGTGGTGGCAGCAGCATCTGAACCAGCTCCGTTTAAGTATTTAGCGCCTTATGCAGGGTGTGCAATGGGGCAGGAATGGATGGATAACGGGCAACACGCTTTAGTGGTATATGACGATCTTTCTAAACAAGCAGAAGCATATCGCCAGATGGCGCTTTTGCTTCGCAGACCTCCTGGACGAGAGGCTTATCCAGGTGACGTCTTTTATCTTCATAGCCGTCTTTTAGAGCGGGCTGCCAAGCTCAGCGATGAAAAAGGAGCAGGTTCGCTTACGGCATTGCCTATTATTGAAACCAAAGCTGGCGATGTCTCTGCATATATTCCTACCAATGTAATATCAATTACTGACGGGCAAATCTACCTTCAAGATGATTTGTTTAAGTCTGGAATTCGCCCAGCTGTAGATGTCGGTATTTCGGTTTCGCGGGTGGGTTCTGCAGCACAAATACCTGCAATGAAAACTGCGGTGGGAACTCTCAAGGCAGACCTCCAGCAGTTTCGTGAGCTTGAGTCGTTTGCAGCATTCGGGTCTGATTTAGATGCAGTGTCACAAGCTCAGCTTGATAGGGGCTATCGGCTGACTGAGTTATTAAAGCAGGGCATCAATCGTCCGATGTCTGTTCAAGAACAGGTGGTTTCACTTTATGCTGGTACCAGCGGAAAGCTAGATGAAATTCCTATAGAAGACGTTAATCGGTTTGAAACTGAGTTGCTTGAATATATGAACAGTCGCCATTCTGATTTGCTTTCAAAGATTGCATCTGAAGGCTCAGTGCCTGAAGAAGAATTAGAGTCGTGTGTATCTGCTTTTGCCAGTTCTTTTGTTTGTCAATGGTCTGCCCCTAGTGGTTATTGAGTTGAAAAGGCCAGGCGATGCTCATGCCACCCTTAAATCTGCATTCCTTCAACTCAACACCTATAAAAAGAATGTGCCAAGCCTGTTTTATTACAACGCACTGCGAGCTGTTTCAGATGGAATAAACGCAAAAGCAGGTTCACTAACTTCTGATTGGAACAGGTTTTTAGAATGGAAAACAGTCGATGGTGAAGAGTTGGCTGAGGCAGACACTCCACAACTCAATACGCTCATAGCTGGGATGCTCCGCCCTGATGTTTTACTTGACCTAATAAAGAACTTCACACTTTTTGAGCAGGGCAAAACCATGGCCAAAAAGATTGCTGCCTATCATCAATACCACGCTGTGAAAAAAGCGGTTGATGCCACCGTGCATGCAACCTCAGACAATGGCGAAGGAAAAGCTGGGGTAGTTTGGCACACACAAGGAAGCGGTAAGTCGCTTTCAATGTTGTTTTATTCTGGGCTGCTCGCCACTCATCCAAAAATGGAAAACCCGACCATCGTTGTAATCACAGATAGAAATGACTTAGACGACCAGCTGTTTCAAACATTTTCAAATGGGCACAAGTTGCTTCGCCAAGATGCCGAGCAAGCTGGAAGTCGCGAAGAGATGAAGAGCCTTTTGAAAACCACAGGTGGCGGGGTTGTATTTTCGACTATTCAAAAGTTCTTGCCCGAAGCTGGCGAAGAAAGTTTTGAGCTTCTTTCTGAGCGAAAAAATATTATTGTCATTGCCGATGAGGCACACCGAAGCCATTATGGTTTTGAGGCACGCATATCATCTGATGACGCCACCGCCCGATATGGATTTGCAACTTATTTGCGGCAGGCATTTCCAAACGCTTCATTCATCGGCTTTACTGGAACTCCGATTGAAAAAGAAGATGTCTCAACCCGTGAGGTCTTTGGCGACTATATTGATACCTATGACATAAAGCAGTCTGTTGATGATGGCGCCACTGTTCCCATCTATTTTGAGCAGAGGCTGGTTGAGATGAAGCTAAAGAAAGAAGTGGAAAAAGATTTAGACGAGATTGAAGAGGTACTTGAAACCCAAGAGACGAATCTGAGCGAACAAACAAAGGCGAAGCTAACTAGATTAGAGGCGATTATCGGCGACCCCGACCGAGTGAAAAAAGTTGTCACTGACATTTTGGAACATACCGAAGCGAGGCAGGATGCCATCCCCTGTAAAGCCATGATTGTTGCAGCAAGTCGGCGTATCGCAGTAATGATGTATGACGAAATCAAAAAGCAACGTGCCTCCGATTGGTTCGTTGATGGCGCCCAGCCCGTGGTAAAGGTTGTTATGACCACATCACCAAGCGACCCACAAGAACTATTAGAACACGAAACCACCAAAGCACAACGAAAAAAGCTGAAGCAAGATTTTGTCGACTCTGAGAACCCGCTGCGAATTGTGATTGTGTGTGATATGTGGCTGACTGGATTTGATGCCCCCTGCCTAGATACTCTCTATATGGATAAAATTCTCAGCGGGCATAATTTGATGCAAGCCATTGCCCGTGTGAATCGAGTCTGGAAAGACAAAACTGGCGGATACATTGTCGACTATATAGGCATAGCCCCAAAACTCCAAGAGGCATTGGCTTCTTACACGGCAAGCGGTGGAGAAGGTCAGCCCGTATATGACAAAGCCCAAGCCATAGAGGCAATGGAAGAAAAGTATGATGTCGTTTCTACAATGTTTCATGGTTTTGGTTATCAAGAATTTTTCGGCGAGCAAACAGCGGACGGCACAAAGCTAAAGATTTTGTGCAAGGCACAAGACCACATCCTTGGGCTTCCCGATGGCGCCGAAAGGTTTGCAAGAGAAGTGACCCTGCTTTCAAAGGCATTCACGCTTGCCACCCCCAGCAAGAGAGCCGAAGAGTTGCGAGATGAAATCGCATTCTTTCAAACCGTCAACGGCAGCCTAAAAAAGATTAGCCCGCGTTCAAGCACCCAAGATGACTCTGATGTGGTTGGGGTGGTTGAGCAGCTAATCAACGAAGCACTAGTTCCAAAAAGGATTATGGACGTATTGGAAATTGCAGGGATTGACA
>JAHRAM010000083.1 GCA_020027305.1 Acidimicrobiia bacterium
GAATTAAAAGCTTGCTCAACTGATTTGGCGGGACCTCTATATGTAATTAGGTTAAATTTTGGAAAAAGGGAAACTGTACGGGCAGTTCCACTAACCTGTAGCAAATCATTGGGGCTAATCTCTACATTGATGTTGCTTGGGGCAAAAACAAATATAGTTTTGCCAGTGGTTAGGGATGACAGAGTATTTACCTTGCCTCGTCTAAACCCCTGCCAACTCTGAGTGGTAGCGTTCCATTCCCAAACGCTTCTAACTTTATTGTCAAGCGAAGCTAAAAAGTCAGTTGGTGTTTGAGTTTTTCCATTGTATGAAAATAAATGCCAGCCTTGCCTCAATTGAAGCTTTTCAGCATCAGGTTTAGAATGCCCTTCACAGCTATAGACAAAAAAGAAGTCAAAGCTAGTTGAATCAGCGGTAGCAGTGACTTTCTTTTCTCTGTCGTCGAGGCTACATCCACGCGGAACTTGGTTTGCAATTACCTCTATCGTACATTGAGTTTCAATAGGTCTGCCTAAAGGCCCAGTAGATGTAATTGTGGGAGGCATTGAATAGACATAGGGACCTCCGCCACCTCTGGTGTCAGCCTGTGGGCCAATCAGCTGAGCTGTTCCTGGCAAAGCCTGAAATACCCTAAATACCCCAATAGATGCAGTTAGGCTTCCTAGTGCTGAAACTACCCCACCACAATTTTCAGGTGGTGCCGTTAGCCGATAGGAAACTTTTTCTTCAGTCGTGAATGTTTTTGTGGTGGGAAATACCGAGTGCAAACGAATCGGAATATTTGTAGATGTATAGTCCACTACAGTTGTGAAGGTGCCACGACTGACTGTTATGTTTTGCTGGATTTGCTCGCTGTTAGAAAGCTGGAGTGGCCCAGCAGATCTAGGGGGTGCAAAAGCATACTGACATATCACCGATGACAGCCTTCCTCTGCTTAACAAAAACACTCGCCCAGGTATTCTTGCCGTAGAAGTAACCGTTGTGTTTGTGCAATCGCCAAGAACAGATGAATTGAGCGGAAATATTCTGACAGTTACGGGAACATCTTGAAATTCCACAGGTGCGGTGATTTGAACAACTGCTTGATAGCTACGCGAACAAAAACTTCCACGATACAAAGCTAAGGTGTTAACCCTTACTCCGTTGTAGCTTAGGTTCACCCCAGAAGATTGGAATTGAATTGATTGAGCGCCAGAACCAGAGCCACTGATTACCTGAGGGGTGGTATCACCATCTCTATAAATAGCTACATTTACACTGCATGCACGTGTGTCGTCATCAAAATCAAGTTTCCAAACACAACTGTTGTCTAACTGAAAAGTTCTGACATTGCTCGGGGGCAATGAAATTTCGTGTCGTGCGCCACTCGGTGGGCTACAGTTCGCCAATGTCGAAAAATCAGCAATTAATGTTGTGGTTGGCTCAGGATTAACCAATAAGAAATTGCTTCCCACGCTCAATCGAGAAAGCCTGCAATTTCGAACTGCTACTGTCAAATTGTCAAGCGACCCTCCACCTGAAATAGGTGCTCCATTTTGGTCAAGCGCCTCAAGTGCTCCCGCTCCAGTGCTGAAATTCCCTGTTCCCATTCCTCTAACTGTCATGAGACGTGAACCATCTGTAGCGCCTGTAGCACGAGACAACTCAGTGGAATCTCCCTGCTTGGTAACGCTGGCAGTGCAGTTTTCAAACCCAGGAAAACTAAAACGCAAGTTATGAGTACAAGTAGATGAGCGAACCTCATGTGAAACAATATTTATTGCATTCGAATTGGAGCCTGTTCCAAGTGCTATGCCGTCAGAAAGAAGGCAAAAGCTGGCACTCTCCATTGCAATTGAAAGTATAGGCGACACACCGCTATTAACTTGAAGGTTAAAACGAAGTGCTTTGGTTGCTTCTGTTCTAACCGTGGTCGGCGTTTGAGCTGTAGCAGCTGAGGGCAAAAGGGCAAAAAGTATTGCGCTAGTGGCAAGAAGGATAAAAATCCTTTTGTAATTTTTTAGACGCATCATCACACCTATTTATATTTTAGTTGTTATTTGGCTATTTTCAATAGCATTTTTAATATAAACGACAAAAAGCACAACAATTGAGGTAATTACTAGGCAAATAAGCAAATTTTTTGTTTAAATTGGGTGAATTTTTGTGCAAATTTCTAGAAAGGAGCCGACTTATCTGCTATAAAATACCCCAGTTGTATTCCTAGCACGGCAGCTGTTCCTAATGCCATATATGGGCCAAATGCGCTTTGGCCTCCTCTCCCACCTCTAAGTGCCACCATTATGAGTGATCCTGGAAATGCAAATATTAATGCCGCCAAAATTCCTAGCCATGGATAAGCTAGGCCATACCATCCAACGATGAAACCATTTAGTGCTGCAAAACGCACATCGCCTCCCCCGATGAGCTTAGGGCTAATCAAATAGAGTGTCAACAAAATGGCATACGGGCCGATGCCACCAACAAATGCCCACCCTAGAGAAGCTGGATCCCTAGCTACAATAGCAGCCGCCACATAAAGAGGAACAACCATTAAGAGCGTTGTATAGATAATTGGGGTTGGCAACCGTTGTTCACGAATGTCAAAAATGGAAAGTTGGATTACCCTAACAAACCAAATAGATGCCGCAACAAGCAGCAGTATTTTTTCAGCAAGCTCCATTTAACCTCTAAATAAGTTTAGCTAGTCCCTGCTCTTAATTTTTTAATTAGCGTGAAGTAACGACACGCAAAGTGGC
>JAHRAM010000085.1 GCA_020027305.1 Acidimicrobiia bacterium
TTCTCTCCAATACAATATCTTCTTCTCCATCTACTAAGGACAATGGTTTTAACTTGGGGAAAAGCTTGTTGTGTATTTCTTCTATATCCTTTTTTCGTATTTCAAAAGAATCTGCCTTCATGTGAAGAATTGAAGTCAATTTTAGGTAAACCTCACTATCTTTTCCCATTGTGTTTTCAGCAATATTGCGAAAAAATGGTACTGCCACTATAAGTTTTTTTTCTTCATGCAAGTTGTTCATCCAATGTTCAAAGGGATTTAAATAATTGGCCTCAATTAATTTAATTTCAGTTTCACTTTTCTCAACCATCAAACAATATTCCCTTCGTGGAATTGCCAACCTACTTTGTATAGTTCTAAAAAAATCAAAGTTATGTGTTAAGATTATCTGTCGAAAATAAGGTTGCTCCGATATTTCCCTCAAATACTCAACAATTGCATATTTGTTTTTGTAATCGAATGAATCTGCTATATCATCAACTATAAAAAGAGTTGTTTGTCTCTCTTTTTTTCGTGTTTCAACTTCAAAAATTGTATTTAGGAGATACATTGCGCGACTTTCACCACGGCTTAAAACCTTCATCAGAGTAGATTTATCTACTGTTGCTTCTCTATTATTATCTTTATATCTAAGTGCAATAATCGGCACTGCTGACTTTAAAATTACATCTTCTTGGTTCTCGACAGCCAACTTAAATGGAACAGAAAACCTTTTATTAAATATATCAATAACACCTTTCCACGCTGTTTCCTCTAATTTTGCCTTTTCTATAATTTCATCTAATTTTTCTTTGCCAGATTGGTATTCTTTTATAAATTTCTCATAAAGAATTTTACACTCTTTCAAGTATGAAACCCATAACTTCTGCCTAAAACTCCCAAGATTCCCCAATTCAATAATTATTTTTTCATTCTCATTCAAATAATCACGGAACCTACGCAATTCTTTATTTTTATTTAATGCTTTGTCAATACCGTTGAATACAACTGCCAAAGAGGAATCGTTTAATATAGCATCTTTTTCTTTCGTTATAACTTTTTCCAATTCTTCTTTCTTTTCTGCAATTATGCTTTCACCCTCTGGACTATTCAAAGATACAGAATGGTCTGCTTCAAAAAAACCGTTTTCTGCAAGATTTTTTGCAATCGCAGCAGCATTATTGTGATTAAAAACGCCCTTCTTAAAATATTTAGATTCTCCAATTAACTCATCGTATGTCTTTATATAGCTTGCAATTTTTATCTTGAAGTCTTCCGTTTCGAGAAAGTCGAGAACTTTTTCATTAAAGATTTCTGTATATAAAATATCAGCATATAGTAGCTCTGTTTTATCTAAAGCCCACCCCGAAACACTTTCCAATGCTGACAAA
Organism: Acidimicrobiia bacterium; assembly: GCA_020027305.1. Taxonomy (GTDB): domain Bacteria; phylum Actinomycetota; class Acidimicrobiia; order Acidimicrobiales; family Hopanoidiivorantaceae; genus JAHRAM01. The sequence continues at coordinate 1,371 of JAHRAM010000085.1, forward strand.
ATAGAATCATAATTAGATCTAAAAGCATATGAAATTTCTCGCTCAACTTCTGTGCTATCACGTAAGCCAGAAAAAGTTCTGAGTTCTTGAATCAAATTGTGTTTCGCCTCGTCAATATTTTTGTGAATCATGTCATAATCGTTTTTCAATTCTTTATTCACAAGAAGTTTGGATTCATTGCCAAAATTAAAGTCAGCGTTATACGGCTCTACAACAAACACTTCGTCTAAACATAAATCAGTGCCATCTTCCGTAAATGCCTCACGTACAGTTTCGTCTGTAGGGAAAATTTCATCCCCCGATGATTTGTTTCGCTGAATGTCAATAAAAGTCTTTGCCAATGATGTTTTCATCGTCCCATTTGGTGCATATACTAAATAAATTCTTTGCTCTGAAAAATCAAACTCTTTTTCAAGTTTTTTAATTCCATAGCAATGTTCGAATTTTATTTTTAAACTTTTCATATTTTTCGAACCACTCCTTACTTCACTTTAAAAATTATCTTAATATAATAAAATTGGCGGAGGGTGTGGGATTCGAACCCACGGTGACCAAGGGCCACAACGGTGTTCGAGACCGCCCCATTCGTCCGCTCTGGCAACCCTCCAGTTTGCTTTTATCTTATAGGGCTTTTGCTACTTTTTACCGCCCCATTTTTGATTTTTGCGCATTTTCACGCCTAATTTATAGCACTCAAATTTCTACCGCCCTATTTTTACAACCCCGCTTCACCGCCCCATTTTTGCAATTCTACTTTTCATCGCCAGCCCTCAACACCCAACAAAAACCTAATTCCCTTGATGCCTAAGACCCCAAACAATAGAATCAACCAATGCCTGCCAGCTGGCTTCCACTATGTTTTCTGAAACTCCAATGGTGTTCCAGATTTGTTCGCCATCGGTGGTCTCTATTAAAACCCTAGTCACAGCTTTGGTTGCCGTAGCGGCAGTGTCTAAAACCCGCACCTTATAATCAATCAACTGCATCTTTTTGAACTCTGGGAAATGCGGTGAAAGCGCCTCATCCAATGCGCTATGAAGGGCATTAACCGGCCCATTTCCCTCAGCCTTAGCGCTCACTTGCTGCCCGCTAACAACCAAGTTCACCTCTGCCTCGGTTTCCATTTCTACTGCCAGTTCATTCCAAACCCTTGCTTGGTCGCCATGCTTATGCTTCACCCCAACCGAAAACGACTCAACACTAAAATACGGCTGCTCCCAACCAGAAGCCCCCAACATCAAAAGCTCAAGAGAGGCATCTGCCACCTCAAAATGATAGCCCTCATATTCCAACCGCTTCAATGTGTCAACAACCTCACTCATCGTTGCGCTATCCACCTCAATCCCAAGCTCCTTTGCCTTCAACTCCACCGATGCCCGCCCCGACATCTCAGACATCACATATCTAGTTGAGTTACCAACCTTTTCTGGATCGACATGCTCATAGGCATCCGACTTGCGTGAAAGTGCGCTAGTGTGTAACCCTGCCTTGTGGGCGAACGCCGAAACCCCCACATAAGGCTGATGTGGATTAGGCGAAAAGTTCACCAGCTCCGCCACATGCCGAGCCACAGTTGCCATCCGTTGCAGGTTGCCCTCTGGCAAAACCTGAATACCGAGCTTCAGCTCAAGATTGGCAATCACAGAAATCAAGTTGCTATTACCAGTTCGCTCACCATATCCATTTATGGTTCCCTGAACATGAGTGGCACCAGCCATCACTCCAGCCAACGCATTTCCCACCCCACAATCGGTGTCGTTGTGGAGATGAACCCCAACCGCCGTTTCAGGAATATTTTCAAGCACAGTTTTCGTTATCTCACCAACCTCATGGGGAAGCGAACCGCCATTAGTATCACACAACACTAGACAATCAACTCCAGCCTCACCAGCAGCCGTCAAAATCTCCATCGCAAAATCAGGATTTTCCTTATAGCCGTCAAACAAATGCTCGGCACACCAAAACACTTTCTTGCCCTGCTTCTTCAAATGGCTGATTGAATCAACCACCATAGCAATGCCCTCTTCTAAAGTTGTGCGCAAAGCCTCAGTAACGTGATAATCCCAACTCTTACCCACGATACAAACCACATCTGTGCCAGCATTTATTAACGGCTCCAAATCCTCAAACGTTCCGTTCGGGCGCCTCGTAGAACCAAAAGCCACCAACTGGCTGGTCTCAAGCTCTAGCTCATCTTTTGCTCGCGTGAAAAACTCGCTATCTTTCGGGTTAGAACCTGGCCACCCGCCTTCAATATATGAAACCCCTAAATAGTCAAGCTGGCTGGCGATTCGCAGCTTGTCATTAACCGTCAAACTAATGCCTTCTAGCTGGCTGCCATCCCTCAATGTGGTGTCATAAATCTCAACAGCTCGGCTGGAGGATGAGGGGGATGAAGACGAGGAGGAGGATGAGGATGCCTTTGCCTCATCAAGTCCCTTTTTATCGCGCGCCTTCTTTTTCTTATTCATTGACATACTCGTTCCAATCCTTATATTGGTCTACCTCACCAACCTCGGCAGCAAAAAACACTTCTTGGATTTTTTGTGTGATTGGCCCTGGAGCGGCCTCCAACTCTCTATCATCAACAGAGCGGATGGGAACAACCTCAGCAGCCGTGCCAGCCAAAAAAGCCTCCTCTGCCAAATATAAATCTGTGCGAAGCAAATCAACTTGCCGATAAGGAATATCTAAATCACGGGCAATGGTGGAAACACAATCTTGAGTGATACCCCTAAGCGCCCCAGCAGCAGTTGGCGGAGTCAATATCTCGCCATCTCGCACAGCAAACAAATTCTCACCCGTGCACTCACTCACTCGCCCAAACTCGTTCAACAAAATCGCCTCATCATAACCAGCCTTCACCGCCTGCACTTTCGCAAGCTGCGAATTTATATAATGCCCCACGCCCTTTGCCTCAGTCGGCATTGAGTTCGGATTATGGCGCTGCCAAGAACTCACCATCATTGACACACCTTCATTGGTGCTATCTTCGCCCAAATATTTTCCCCACGCCCAAACCGCAATCGCCAAATGCACCTTACACGGCAACGGGTTCAGCCCCATCTCGCCATAACCCAAATAAGCCAGCGGGCGAATATAACAACTGCTCATATCATTCACACGCACGGTCTCTTTCACCGCCTCAATAACTTCTTCCTCACTAAACGGAATCTCAAACCCTAAAATCTTGGCCCCAGAAAACAACCGTTTAATATGCGGCGTCAGCCGAAACACCGCTGCCCCACGTTCGGTCTCGTGTGCGCGAATACCCTCAAACACGCCATTGCCATAATGAAGCGTATGGCTCAAAATGTGGACGTTGGCATCTTGCCAATCCACAAACTCGCCATCCATCCAAATCTTTTGCGTTGCTTCTATTGGCATTTTGCTCTCCTGGTTTTGCCCTGTTTTTTGTGTCTTTTTATTTTTGATTTGCTCTTTACTATTTTTGCTCTACTGCTTTTTTATTTTTGATTTGCTCTCTTTTGCATATTTAACTTTTTCAAGGATTTATAGAATTCCCTCTTTATTTAAGTTTAGGAAGGGAATTTAAATATTTCACAAAATTAAACGATATTAAAATTAAACGGTGGCAATAGACAGGAGCCTTAATAAAAGTGAAAAAAGTGTAAATATAGATGACGAGATGTGTGGGGGGTAAGAATTGTATATTCTACAAAATTTTGTCAAGCAGTTCAGAAATTTCATCTGCGCACTGCTTCATTTCTTGGTCGCCACCTTTGTCTGGGTCGCTTACTTCAAAATCGCCAGATATATCAGCATTGCTGCCTGCTCCAGATTTGTCAACAAGCACATCATCAGCACCACCAACTAAATCCCTAAAACGAAAACCACTCTTACACAACTGAGGCAACGTAATAGCTTTCCCGACATCGTCAGGAAAGTTCCTTTTCACATAATCAATATGAAGCGACTCAAAGCAAACAATCAAATCAGCACTTGTCACATCTTCTGCCCTTACTTGACGGCCTCTGTGCTGCCGAGCACTCAAGCCATACTGATTGAGTGCCTTTTCAACCCTTGGGCTTGTTGGAAGCCCTTCGGTCACAAGCATCCCTGCACTTGAGATTTCTATTCGCACAATTCGCTGCTCGCTTGCCTTACTTGCCCTGCTTGCCTCACTTACTTCGCTTACCTTGCTTACCTGACCTGCTTCACCTTCCCCACTTACCCGACCTGCTTCACCTGCTTCACCTACTCCACTTACAACTTTTGCTTCGCTTACCTTGCTTACCTGACCTGCTTCGCCTTCCCCACTTACCTCGCTTGCCCCACTTACAACTTTTGTTTCACCTTCCCCACTTAGCCCAACCAAATTAACAACTTCCAAATTCCCTCCATCTAAATTCTGGATAGATTCCTGAGACAACTTAGCACCAAGCAAAGCAGCAGCCATCACCGAGCGAGCAGCATTGCCCGTACACAAAAACAAAATTCTAAAAATTCTCATATTATTTTCACACTAACATTAACTAACATTAACTATATGCTTCTAGAAAATAAAGTTGTAGTAGTTTCTGGCATCGGCCCTGGAATGGGGCGAGACATTTCAATACGATGCGCCGAAGCGGGAGCCGACATCGTGCTTGCCGCCCGAACAAAAGAACGTCTAGACGAAGTCGCCAAAGAGATTGAGGCTTTGGGGCGAAAGGCGCTCACCGTTCGAACCGACATCAGCGATGCCTCCCAGCGAGAGAACCTTGCCAAAACTGCCATCGCCGAAATGGGCAAGGTAGATGTTTTGGTAAACAACGCCTTCCAGCAACCCCCCTTCACAATGCTTGAAGACATCAGCGAAGAGGAGTGGAACCAGAGCCTAAACATGAACTGCACGGCAGCACTTGCCCTTACCCAGCAGTTTGTGCCACACTTCAAAGAACACAAAGAAACGGGCGGAAGCTCAGTCGTGATGATTAACTCAATGTCAATACGGCGAGTTCTCCCAAACTTCGGCGCCTATGCTGCTGCCAAAGCTGCCCTATTTTCTATCACCCGCTCATTGGCAGTAGAACTTGGCGAACATAAAATCAGGGTCAATGGAGTAGCACCTGGCTACATTTGGGGCGACTCGGTGGAATGGTATTTTGAACATCTTGGGCAAGAGCGAGGCGTGACAGGAGCCGTCATCAAAGAAGAACACGAACAAGAAATCGCTCTCCGCCATATTCCCGACTCATACGAAATCTCTGGGGCGGTGTTATTTTTCGCAAGCGACTTGTCTTGTGTTATAACTGGCCAAACCTTAGATGTAAACGGCGGACACTACTTCCATTTCTAACCCCACCCGCCCAAACTTACATAGCCAAACATTCACCAATGAACAAACGGCTCACGCAATATAGCAGCGGAGCCGGTTGAGCCAGCAAACTCAGCGCCACTGAGCTCTCTCAGGTCTTGGGAGAAATGCCACCTCTAGAACACCCCGACTTGCTGGTTGGAACAGCAACTGGCGACGATGCTGCCGTATTTAAAATTAACACTGGCAAAAACAATGCTGGCGCACTCGGCATCTTAAGCATTGACGCTTTCACCCCCATCGTAGATGACGCCCACCTATTTGGAGCCATTGCTGCTGCCAATGCCGCAAGCGATATATATGCCATGGGCGGAACCCCAAAGTTCGCACTCAACATTGTGGTCTGGCCGCAAGAAACTCTCGGCACAGAACTGCTAAGTCAAGTTATCGCTGGTGGAAATGAAACTGCCAAGCGAGGCGGATGGCTCGTGGTTGGCGGGCATACTATCTCTGGAAGTGAGCCAATCTATGGGCAAGCAGTTTATGGAGAACTAGCTGATGAAGGTGCTCTCCTCACCAACGTTGGCGGAAAACCTGGGCAATCTCTAGTTTTAACAAAACCCCTTGGCACAGGAATTATAACGACTGCACTAAAAGCAGGCGCATTTGAAAATACTAAAACCGCAAAAAAGGGTGATGAAGATGGGAACAGAATTGACAGTGAAACCTTTGGCAAAATGTTTGAAGAAGCTAGCCAACTTATGCTGACCCTAAACGACAAAAGCGCAATAGCTGCCCGTGAAGCAAAAGCTACCTCAGCCACAGACATCACAGGGTTCGGGCTGCTAGGGCATCTTCACAAACTAGCACTTGCCTCAGGAGTTTCAGCAGTGATTGAAACTAAGAACGTCCCAACAATTTCTGGTGTTAAAGACTTGCTTGAATATGCACCCAATTATTCTCCGGGCGGCTGTCAGAAAAATCTTGACTTTGTAAAAGATTTTATAAAGACGGAAAGCAATATAAAAGATGATGTAAAAAACAACACTAGCGACAACACAAATGATGAAACCCCTAAAAACGATATATATAATGGCGATATATATAATAGCGACATATATAAGGTGTTAGCCGACCCCCAAACCTCTGGCGGATTATTATTTAGTTGCTCAGAAAAAGATGCCAAGCAAGCCGTGGAAAAACTCCCCCATTCTGCCATCATCGGCTACCTCACAGACGATGGAACAGCAGGCGAAATTTCACTTAAAACTACTCACTCATAAAAATCATGCGCGCACTCACCTGCCGCTGTCTTAGTTAAGATTTCTGACCCAGACTCATCCTCATCACTAACAGCAAGTGTATGTTCAAACTGGGCGCTGGGCATTTTGTCGGCAGTTACCGCCGTCCATTGATCATCCCAAATTTCAGCATCGGCAACGCCTAAGTTCAACATCGGCTCTATAGTAAATGTCATCCCAACCCCAAATTCAGTGTCATGACGTTTATCAAAATAGTGTGGAATGGCAAGATTGGTGTGGAACTCCGTCCCAACCCCATGACCGATAAAATCTCGCACCACCGATAGCTTGTGCTTTTTGGCGTGCCCCTCAATTGCTGCCCCAATATCTCTAACCCGACCACCTGGCCTAACAGTGCCAATGCCAGCCTTAAAAGCACTATAGGTTTGCCTAACCAAATTCTGAACCGCTCCATCAAACCCAACTTCTCCTTTTCGGTCGCCAACAAAAACCGTGACAGAAGTGTCGCCATGAACTCCATCTCTAAATGTCGTCACATCTATATTGACAATGTCGCCCTCTTCTAGCTGACGACTATCTGGGATGCCATGACAGATGACTTCATTTACCGATGTGCAAACCGATTTAGGAAAGCCCTTATAGTTAAGCGGGCTGGGATATGCCCCAGCTGAAATCGTGGCCTCATGAACCACAGCATCAATATGGTCGGTGGCAACTCCTGGCGCTACTTCTGCAACTGCCCTAAGCAAAATCTCAGCTGCTAGCGCCCCAGTTTTTCTCATCGCCTCCAACTCTTCAAACGTTCTAACAAGTGGGGCAGAAGGAGGAGGAGGCTGGCCACTAATTGCATAAGGCGGAAACTCAATGCTTGTCGGAACTTGCCGCTTAGGGCTAACCAGCCCTGGGGCAACAACTTTGTTTGGTTTGAGAGCTTTGGTGGTCATTTTAGAATTCCTTAACAATCTGTGGTTTTAATTAAGTTTTTCTTAAATGTTATTTTTGAAGCAAGGCTACTACTACTTCGTATCCCTATTTCATATATCTGCTTAGGCTTTCTACCACACAGGCTGGCTTTTCTTGCCCTTCCACTTCTACCGTGATTTTGATTTTTGCCTGAACTCCAGCTCCGCCAGCAATTTCTTCAGCCCCTATCAGCTCAGCCCCAACCCGAACTTTAGAACCCACCAACACAGGTGCTGGAAACCGAACCTTGTCGGCGCCATAGTTAATCCCCATTGAAATATTTTCCACTTTCAAAATCTCAGACATATACATATTGGTGATAGAAAGCGTCAGGTAGCCGTGAGCGATGGTCGTGCCATAGGGGCTTTCTTCCTTTGCTCGCGCAGGGTCAATATGAATCCATTGGTGGTCGCCAGTGGCTTCGGCAAAATCGTTCACTCGCTCTTGTGTAATCTCGAGCCAAGGGCCATAGCCCAAATGCACCTCGCCATCATTTTCAAAGGCCGCAAGCAATTCATCTGGTGTAGAAAATTTTGTTGTCATTATATATAAATTATATTCTTTAATAATATATTCTTAAACTATAAAACAACACCAACAACATGGCAGCCGACGGTTCAACTAAAGCAATATTTGCAGCATTCTTTGCCAACTTAGGCATCGCTATAATGAAGTTCGTCGGGTTTGTGTTTACTCAGTCGGGGTCGCTGCTGGCAGAAGGCATCCACTCTGTGGCAGACAGCGGAAACCAACTGTTGCTACTTCTGGGCGGAAGGCTATCTCGGCGCCCCCCATCTACTAAGCATCCATTTGGTTATGGAAAGGAAAGATACTTTTGGTCGTTTATCGTAGCTATGGTGCTGTTCCTTCTGGGTGGAGTGTTTGCCAGCTATGAGGGCATAAAGAAAATCCGCGATCCCCATGAAATCCATTCCATCTGGTGGGCGGTCATCATCTTGTCAATAGGCATCGTCTTGGAATCGTTTTCTCTTAAAACAGCAATCGTTGAATCTAACCGAGCAAGGGCTGGAAAACCATGGAGGCAATTTATTCGCCGTTCAAAATCTCCTGAGTTGCCCGTTATCTTGCTAGAAGACATTGGGGCTTTGGCTGGTCTGGTAATCGCACTGGCAGCAATCGTCATCGCTTCCACCACAAAAGCCTACATCTGGGATGGAATAGGTTCGCTCACAATCGGCATTTTGTTGTGTTTAATCTCAGTAGTGCTGAGCATTGAAATGAAGAGCCTGCTCTTGGGCGAAGGCGCCAGCCAGAAAAATCAAGAGGCGATACTAAAAGTCTTTGAACAAACCCCCGAAGCAAAGAGACTGCTAGAGCTTAGAACGCTCCACATTGGGCCTGAGAAATTGCTAGTCACAGCAAGGGTGGAATTTGACGAAAGCCTCAGTGCTGCTGAGATTGCAACGGTTAGCAGTCGAATGGGGCTACAGATGGAAGAAGCGCTTCAAGCAGAAAAATCAACGTTGAAGCTTGAAACCTTCATCCAAGCAGAATAAAAAGCTAGTAAAGTAAGAAAGCATATTCTTGGTGTCGTTTATGTTTATGTTTGGGGTTTGTTTATGATTTGTTTGGGTTTGGGTTGTATTCAGTTAATACGATTAAGCAGCTCGCTCCACTGAAATTGCTTCGCGTTCTCTGTATCTACTGAAATCGCTACTATCAAAGCTAACTTCAAAATCTGACTCAAAATCATTTGTTTCTAGCCCGCCTGCTTCTAGACCACTGGGGAAATACTCCTCCAGAAATTCTTTTCGCTCTCGCAAAATAAGCATCCTTTGGCGCTCAGATGCTCCGCCCCAAACACCCTGCTCAATTTTGTTCAACAGGGCATACTCTAAACATTCATTTCTTACTGGGCATTTCGCACAAAACTTCCTTGCTGCATGAACTCCAGCACCATTGGATGGAAAAAAGATGTCAGGGTCAATGCGCTTGTCGGAACAAACCGCTTGCTCCAGCCACTTCATATCAATCTTGATGTGAGGCATGTGCGTTCCCCTACGACTTAACTCCTCTGCCAGTGGCGATACCTCTGCTACCTCTGTTTCACCAAACTTAGCGTTCAGCTTGGTTTGCGTTTTTAACCCAACAATAGTTGAGCGCTCTAAAACTTGTGTCATTATGGTCCCTCCGTAAGTTTTATAAGTTTTATCTATGTAAAAAATATGTTTGTAAATGCTAAAACTAAGTTAAGGAAAAGGTAAAAATAAGGTAAAAAATCACTAGACTAAAAATAGCGAAATTAAGCCAAATTTCAGGAAAATTAGTGAAAATTGAATAGAAAAATAAAATTTAAAGAAAATAGAAGTAAAAAAAATAGAAGTAAAGAGTAAAGAGAAAAAATAGAGAAAAAATAGGGAAGGAAAACAAAACAAGTGAGCGAGCAAACAACAGAGACTTCCCCCATCCCACCCAAGGGGCATCTAAAAATTATTTATGCTGGCCCAACAGCACCACACTGGGAATTTCGCTCTGACTTCGGGGAAAAATCTTTGCTTGAAATATTTTTGAATCGAACTGAGGCACGTTTGCTTTTGCTTCCACCGCACGACCCTCAGTTCCAGAGAAACCGTGAGCGAATTAACCGAGATGCCGAACGACAAAACTTGCTCGTGGAATGGGACTTGCAATATGATGAAGAAGATGAAGAAGACAAGGATACCGAAGAGTAATTCATAATCATTAATTGCTAGATAGCCAATTACTAAATCGCCAACTTAAAAGCCTAAAAATTTTCCTTTTCACTCAACAATTTTTTCAAATAATTTGTTAAAAAAATTGCGGTGAATTCCCAGCCTCTTAGTCATTACTCTACTAATCTAAACCTTGAAACTCAAAAATAGTTTCCAATAGATGAAGAGAGGGGAAATATTTTGAAATGACTGTAGCGAAAAAATGCCGTAGGAAAATATTTTTAGTGTCAATTGTAATTGCTTTAGTATCAGCAGTCGCTGCAGCTGGATGCAACCACAGCGGTAGAACCGTCAACATATCAGGGTCATCTACAGTAGAACCAATATCAGTTCGCGTGGCAGAGTTGGTGGAAGATTCTGGTTCAAATATAATCGTGAATATTGATGGCCCTGGAACTGGCGATGGCTTTAAACTTTTCTGCGAAGGCGAAACTGACATCTCAGATGCTTCCAGAGAAATTAAAGCAAGCGAGGTTGCTAAGTGTCGCGAAAATGGCATTGACTTCATTGAACTTCAAGTAGCGATAGATGGAATAGCCGTCATCACTTCTGCCAAAAACGATGCGGTCGACTGCCTAAGTTTGATTGAGCTATATTCACTAATCGGCCCAGAAGCAACAGGCACAAAAAAGTGGGCTGATGCCAACAACTTAATTCGTGAACAAGGCGGCGGCGGAAACCTCCCAAGCGCCGACTTAGACATTTTTGGCCCTGGTGAAGAGTCAGGCACCTTTGACAGCTTCGTAGAGCTGGCAATTGAAGAGATTGCTGAACATCGCAACCAAGATATCACAACCCGCCCCGACTATAACACCAACGCTGACGACAATGTCATTATCCGAGGGGTGCAAAATTCCGACACTTCACTAGGGTGGATAGGATATGCATTTGCCAAAGAGGCAGGGGGCATAAAACTACTTTCTGTAGCAAGTGAAAACTCTGAGTGTGTAGAGCCGACAGCTACAAATATTGCAGACGGGACATACCCCATTGCACGCCCACTTTTAATTTATGTAAACAAGGCAGCAGCTTTAGAAAACGAAGCTCTCCGTGCCTATGTCGATTTTTATCTTCAAGACGAAGGGCTTTCTATCGCAGTGGGTGATGTAGGCTATGTTGAACTTGATAATATTGCCAAAACAAAAACTCGCCAAGCTTGGCGCGATGGACTGAAATAAATCAATCTTTAGCTAAAAACAGTTGCAAAATACCTGCACAAAGAATTGAGTGAGATAGATTGACCACCCTTGAAGTTAAACCTTCCAATGACCTGTCGGTAGACCTCACAGGCAAGCAATCTCGCAGACGAAAAGAACTTTTCGTTCATATAGTGCTGGCTGCAGCTGGGGCGGTTTCGCTTATCATTTCTATCCTCATCATCTGGTCGTTGCTTAAAGAGGCTTGGACTTTCATTTTTAATGTGGAATGGGCAAATGTCTGGAGTATTGGCTGGTTTCCAAGAAGAGGGTTTTACGATGTCAAGACTTTGATTGTGGCCACCTTTATAACGACTGGCATCGCTATGGCAATTGCCACCCCGCTAGGGTTGGGCGCTGCTATCTATCTGTCAGAATACGCTTCCAAACGATTCCGCGCCATCGTAAAACCGATTTTGGAAATCTTGGCAGGTGTTCCCAGCGTGGTGATTGGGTTTTTTGCCCTAAGTTGGGTAGCACCACAAATTGTTTCTCGCATAGGCGGAAGCGATGGAGGCTCACTTATGGCAGCTGGAATCGGCGTTGGCATATTGACTATTCCGCTGGTAGCTTCTATTTCTGAAGACTCAATGCGTGCAGATCCCGATTCGCTTAGAGAGGCATCTTCAGGGCTAGGGGCAAGGAAACGCCACACTATCTTTTCTGTCATCATCCCAGCTTCTATTTCTGGGTTAGTGGCATCTTTTATTGTCGCCACCTCTCGCGCCATTGGTGAAACAATGGTAGTGTTTTTGGCAGGTGGTGCCGCCGACACTGCCATATTCACATCTTCTGCCTATGATGGCAGCCTCACAATGACGGCAGCCATGGCATCGCTTTCTTCTGGCACCGACAGTGTGGTGGGCGAAGGGTTAACTTTCCAAAGCCTATTTTTTGTAGGGCTTATTCTGTTCGCCCTAACACTCGTGCTAAACATGATAGCTACTCGATTTGTTAACAAAGTTAGGGAGCGCTACTGATGGCAATATTTGGTCGCCTACTAGACAGACGCACAAAAGATCACATCCAAAAGAGCGTAACTCAAGCGCTTGGAACAAAACGTTCTGGGCGCTCTGGCATTTTAGATACCTTGCTTCGCTATATAATCATTGCCCTGTTGTTTATCTCGCTCATTATTTTGGCAGTGTTAATAATCGACATTGCTATTGATGGCTTTGATGTGTTGTCATCTAGGCTAGGCAGTTTCTTGTCTGGAACCCTACGTTCTCGCTCTGTTGATGAAGGAATTGGAATTCAACAAGGGCTGGTGGGTTCATTTTGGATTGCAGTATTTGTGGCAGTGTTTGCTTTTCCTATCGGCATCGCTGCTGCTATATATCTAGAAGAATATGCCCCAAAGAACCGACTCACTAAATTCATCGAGTTGAATATTCGCAACCTAGCAGGTGTGCCATCTGTGGTCTATGGGCTTTTAGGGCTGTTCATTTTTGTAAAAGGGTTTGATGTGTTCTTGCTTAGGAACTTTAAATCCTTAGTAGGTGGGTCATCACTTGCTGCTGCTGGGCTTACACTCTCTATCTTGGTGCTTCCCATCGTAATCATCACAGCACAAGAAGCACTAAAAACCATCCCCAGCATTATCAAAGAAGGAGCCTATGGGGTAGGCGCCACCAAATGGCAAGTCATTCGTGGGCAAGTGCTTCCCTATGCTGCCCCAGGAATTCTAACTGGCACCCTTCTATCAATGTCTCGTGCCATTGGTGAAGCTGCCCCACTCATTTTGCTCGGGGCTGTCACTGGGCGACTGGGCTTGAAAGCTGGATTGTTTGACTTTTATCAACTTCAAGAGCGCTTCACCGCTATGCCGATTATCATCACCAACTGGACACAAAAACAGGGGCGAGATATTGGGTTTGGTGAAAATGCTGCAGCTGCCATTGTGGTGCTGTTGTTTTTTGTGTTGCTTATAAATGCAACTGCAATCTTGTTGAGGAACTATTTTGAAAAGAAGAGAGCATAAAATATGAACGGGGCAAATAATATGAGCGATGTAAACAACATGACTGATGTAAGCGATTTGAACGGCACCGCCAATAGTATGAACGGCGAGCAAGAACACATTTTCTATGCACGAGACTTAAACATCTATTATGGCGACCACCACGCTGTGGCAGATGTGAACCTTGACATTTATTCCAAAGAAATCACTGCCTTCATCGGCCCTTCGGGTTGTGGTAAAACCAGTGTGCTTAGATGTTATAACCGCATGAATGACTTAATCCCTATCGCTAAAGTAGAAGGCACATTGGAATATAAAGGCCTCAATCTCTATGGTTCACAAATTGACCCAGTGGAAGTTCGGCGCCGAATCGGGATGGTTTTCCAAAAGCCAAACCCCTTCCCCAAATCAATCTATGAAAATGTTGCCTACGGACCAAAGGTTTGTGGAATGAGCAGAAATCGAAGCGAGCTAGATGACATTGTGGAGCGCTCCCTTAAACGGGCTGCCCTGTGGGATGAAGTAAAAGGGCGCCTCAAGAGTTCTGCCTTTGGGCTTTCTGGCGGGCAGCAGCAACGGCTATGTATTGCGCGCGCTATTGCAGTTGACCCTGATGTATTGCTGATGGATGAACCATGTTCTTCCCTTGACCCAATTGCCACCACGCGCATTGAAGAGCTTATGGATGGCTTAAAAAATGACTACACAATTATTATCGTCACCCACAACATGCAACAAGCTGCCCGCATTAGTGACAAAACGGCTTTCTTCACAACTGAAGAAAATGCCGAAACTGGAATGCGCACAGGAATGCTGATTGAATTCGACATCGCTGAAAAGATTTTTTCAAATCCTAACGATGAGCGAACTGAAAACTATGTAACTGGGCGATTTGGGTAAGAACAATTTCAGTGAAATAAGAACAATTTTAATTAAAAGCCAAGAGCCAAATCCAAACGCTAAAATTTTTAAATGGAACAAGAACTCAGAACTAGCTTCCATGAGGAACTGGATGGCATCCAATCAGAGGTGCTGAAGTTGGCAGAAGATGTTATTTTGTTTATCCCAAAAATCACAACTGCCTTCTTAGAAAAAGATGCAGAGACTGCACAAACTCTGATAGATGCCGATGAAGATTTAGACAGGGCTTCCATAGCTTTAGACGAAAGATGTTGCCAAGCGCTTGCCCTTCAACAGCCAATGGCAAAAGATTTGCGCTTTATTGTTTCGGCAATGTCTATTAACAACGATATTGAGCGCTCTGGTGATTTGGCAGTGAACGTTGCAAAAGCCACCACCCGAATGAAAGACGCCAAACTTACCCCAGAGTTAGAAGACATAATCAGCAAAATGTCAGAGCAAGCTGTTCAGTTGTTGAAGTCTGCAATGGTGGCTTATGTAAAACAAGAGGTAGAGTTGGCAGATGAATTAGGGAAAATGGATGATGTGCTAGACGATTTAAACTATGACTGCTTAAAGGCTGGCTTGAATGCAAACACTGCTGGGCAAATTGACTTGCCTACTGCCGTTCAGGTGGTGCTTATAGGAAGGTATTATGAAAGAATTGGTGACCATGCCGTAAACATCGGTGAACGTATTCACTATATGGTCACAGGCGAGATTGCAAAATAGGTAAATCGCGAAATCAATAAATCGCGAAATCTGGCTGGCTTAATTTTTAATTTGCCTGATTTTTAATTATTGCCACCCATTCGAGCTAGCCAAAGGCTCGGAGTTCCAAGCTCATTTGGTGAAGGAAGTGTCTCAGGGGATTCTAGAAGCTGGTTTATTCCTTCTATGCCTGCAACCTCAAAAATATTTGACACAAAATCAGCTCCCAACTCTTTCAGTTCAGATGACATGTCAATTCCTAAAAGCCGACTAATCATATTGACCGCTTGGCTAGTAACTGCCTGCTTCCTAAACATTGCCTCTTTGATAGATTGTATTTCTGAGCTTGCCCCAAACATTTTCTTTGCCGCCGCGTTGGTTGCAAACTGGCTGACACCCTGAACAACTGCCACAAGCGAGCTCAGCTGTTCAGAAATCGGCTCTTGGATTTCAGACACTTGCGCTCCAAGCAACATCTCTGGCTCGTTGCTAATCAGCCCCATCAGTTTGCCCTCTAGAAAGTTAACCTGAGATATTGATTCTTCGCCAGTCTCATATCCTTCAATGTGTCCCTCGCCATATCCTTCACCATGCCCTTCGCCATACCCTTCAGCTAGACGTTCCATGCTTTCTCCAGTTGAAGGCTCAAAGGAACGGGCAAAATCTTTCACAAGGCTAGCCATCTCATCTCGAATGTGGGGAATAGAAATCACTGCATGCAGGCTGAGCTGGGTAAGACATAGCCACATCCAAAAATCGTCTTCGTTAAGTACCCACTCATTTTGAAAATCATCAATATTTGAAGTCACAAGCATTATGTCGTTTTTTTGGTGTGGCACCAACAGCTCGTATGAACTCATTGCTTCTAAGCCCAGATTGCCAACCCCCATTCCAATAATAAATGTAGTGAGTAGTGGGGTGAGTTTGGAGCCTCCACCAAGAAGCTGCCCCAACATCTCAGGAGGCAGGTCGCCCGAAATTTCAACTTCCATCCCTTCAGGAGTAAAAGCCTCAAGGCACTCAAAATAAGGGCGATATGCCTTAACAGTGTTTTTCACATATTGGGCTTGGGTCGCTGGCACAAGTTGGCTTCCGCTGACATCTAAATCAAGCACCTCTGAAATATTGAGCTGGGCAATGCGGCTCAAATCTTCTAGGTTGGCTCGCTTGAGCGGTTCAACATTTTCATCCTTACCACCGTTTTTCACAAACGTAACAGCCATGTCGGTTATTACTCTCCATCGCTTTTCTCGATCTTCGAAAAAATCACTCATGTTTTCGAGGCCAAAAAAGTCGCTCATAATAAAAAGGTTAGAAGTATTTTTGCCAAAATATGCATTTATGAAGTGTGAGTTGTGCGAATTTTTTCTAGCAATAAAACTTTGTCTCAGAGGCATTTTTTAACCTAGTAACATTTCTTTTTGGCATTTATTTTGTGAAGGCTTTAAAGTTAAAGGTATGAAAACCGAGCGATTTTGGTTGGAGTTGAGTGAAGCTCCCCTGCCAGTTGCTGAAACTATTGAGTGGGCGGGCAAGCCGACTGGGTGTGGGGCAGTTGTGAGTTTTTTGGGAAATGCCAGAGATAACTCTGAGGGAAGACAAAATGTTTCTGTGCTGGAATATGAGGCATACGAAAGCCAAGTGCTGCCTCGGTTGGAGGCTTTGGCTGAATCAATTTTTGAACGTTGGGGCGATGTTGAGCGGATCGTGCTGCTTCACCGAATCGGAAAACTTGTAGTTGGTGACACTGCTGTAATAGTCGTCACGGCATCTCCCCACAGAGAGGCGGCCTTTGAATCTGCCAAATACGGAATTGACACCTTGAAAGCCACCATCCCAATCTGGAAAAAAGAATTCTGGGACGGCGGGCAAAGCTGGGCTACCAACCCACAGCACATTCGAGAGGTTTGACTTAATATATAGGCTTTATTTTTTGGAGTTGCTCTTGCGTAGCATCTCCAGTAGCTCCTTCAAACCAATATATTGCAGTATTAGCGTCCCAACAGATTAACTCACTCAATAAATTCACCTAGACGGATAGAACGCCCTTCTAAGATGCGTTCTCTGACCGTCCCTAAATTAGATTTATCTTGAAGACCTACTTTGCCGTAGGTGATAGGTAGATAAAAAGACCCTTTAGAAAATACGGATCCAATAGAGCGAGCATGTGCTTTTTCTGGGAATAAATGTCCTTTCCTGTAGAAAAAGCAGCCAAATATATATTTGTGCTGTTCATTTCCCAGTTCAGCCTTTAGGGCGTCTAGCATGTCAATGTCAAATGTGCATTTGAAGGTTTCGCCAGGGCGAGGAATCGATGAGAAAAACATGAAGTATTTTTCCTCTACATTAATTTCTGTAACATTTCCGCCAATAAAGCCAACTTCGTTGTAGTCATTTGGATTTATCCCTTCAAGCAACTCTTTGTCAATTTCAGGCATGAGAATTGAATAATATGTTTGCCAGTTGCAAGGCTCGGCCTCTGTATGCCATAATCTGTGATCGATATGACCGTCTTCTAGCCCAAGCCACATGGTTTCATATGATGCACCATCTACGAGGCTGGCAAACGAAAAGTTGCTGTATCTATCCAGAACCTTACTGATAGTTATTATTGCTTTGTCATCAAGAGCAGGAATGAAGTTTGGAATTTTTATTGGTTCCAGTCTCTTGTAATCTCTGAACTTGTGATACACAGCGCGGATAATGGGGCCGTGTTCCCATGCTTCAATAGGGTCACTGAAAAGCAGTTCCCGATAAAATGCCATATGCCAAGCTTGGCAGTAGAAAAGGAGTTTTTGTAGTTCGAGATTGCTAACGTCTTTACCTCTGTCTTTTTTACAGATAGATAAAACCGAGTCAGCAATTTCGACAGCACA
>JAHRAM010000086.1 GCA_020027305.1 Acidimicrobiia bacterium
ACACCAGCTTCCAGAATCGTCGTTATTCTTACCATCTACACAACCAGACATTAAGTTGTTGCTTGGGTCTATATAGTTAAAATCATCAATAGGCGACTTTTTAGGGTTGTCAAAATCATCCCAACACCAGAATATGTAGTTGTAATACTCAAACAGGCAACCAGAATCTAAATTAGATTTATTGGCTAGAATAGAAAACTCTCGGGCATTGTCAATTGGCGATTTTTTAGGATTATCAAAATCACCCCAGCACCAGAGTTCTGTTTCTCGGAGTTCACTAAGAGCGTTGACAAAAAATATACATCCCGAGCTTAGGTTAGTTTGCGAAGATATTCCTTTAAATTCACCAAAGTTATCAATAGGCGACTTTTTAGGGTTGTCAAAATCACCCCAGCACCAGAGTCCTGCTTCTCGCTCACTTCCACGTTGAGCAATTAGACAACCAGAGTTTAGGTTAGAATGTGGAGCTAGCCCTCCAAATTCACCAAAATCATCAATAGGCGACTTTTTAGGGTTGTCAAAATCACCCCAGTACCAGAGTTCTGTTTCTTGCTCATTTCCACGTTGACTAATTATGCAACCAGAGTTTAGATTGGATTGTGGAATTAGTTTCCCAAATTTTCTAGTTTTGCCAACAATAGGAGACTTTTTTGGATTGGCAAGATCGTCCCAGCACCAGAGTTCTTCTTGCCCTTCATTTTCACGTTGACTAAGCATGCAACCAGAGTTTAGGTTGGGATTGTAAGTTGCTACATTAATTAAACGATCACTGGACAACTTTTTGGGATTATTAAAATCACCCCAGCACCAGAATCCTCCTTCGTTAGTAGTGTTAAACGCACAACCAGAGTTTAAAGTAGAACCCTCAATCAGGGCATTGGATAAATTGCCAACAAGCAACTTTTTTGGATTATCAAAATCACCCCAGCACCAAGATTCTCCCTCCCCTTCATCAATTGCGCAACCAGACTCTAGACCAGAACCGCTAATTGCGACTGCATTAGTAATGGGCGATTTTTTTGAATTGCCAAAATCATCCCAGCACCAGAGTCTCCTTTCCGAATTGTGAGACCCAACAGTTGTGCAACCAGATTTTAAGAGAGGGCCTTCATGCAAGGTTGGGCTACTAGAAGTATTAGTTGTAGAAGTATTAGTTGAATTATTGACGCCAGAATGGCTACAAGCTGTAGCGATAAGAGCAATAAAAGCTATAGGTGCAAAAAATCTCATATAAGTAGTTTAGTGGGCGTACTAGAACGCATATGAGCCTCATCTAAATAGCAGTCCATTTTAATTCCCGCCCACATTTTCACGCAATTCTCAGCAGGGCAAAATAGAGTTAGATTATATGGAACACTTTGGTTTAGTCGGGCATCCCAACGCTGGGAAGTCATCGCTATTCAATGTGCTGACTGGTTCAAAGATTTTGGCAGCGCCGTATCCGTTCGCCACCATTGACCCAAATGTTGGGGTGGCGATTGTGCCAGACCGCCGACTTGACGACCTCGCCGCTATGAGCCAGTCAAAAAATGTCGTGCCAGCCAGCGTTCATTTCACAGACATCGGCGGGCTAGTGGAAGGAGCGAGCGAGGGCGAAGGTCTCGGCAACCAGTTTTTGTCTGCCATTCGTGAGGGCGACGCCATCGTGTTTGTGCTTCGCGCATTTGAGAGCAAAGACCTGCCTGAGCCGATGCCCCTTGTGGAGCAACTTGAAATCTTAGAGGTGGAGCTCAGCCTGGCAGACCTTGAGTCAGGTGAGAAGCAACTAGAGAAACGCCAGCGAAAAGCGAAGGCAGAAAAATTTGATGACGAAACTACGGCGGCGCTAACACAAGCAGTGGAGCTGCTGAAAAAAGGTTGCCCCGTTTATAAGAGCGACCTGAGTGAGGAAGAACGGTTGGCGCTCCGCCCGTGCAATCTCTTGACGAACAAGCCAGTGATGGCGGTGATAAATATAAGCGAAAGCGATGTTGGCAGCTTAGCGACCGAGCGAGAGCAAAAAAGCTCGCCTGAAAATGAAAGCGAAATCGAAAACGAAAATAATGCCACAGCCCACGATTCAAAAGAAACCAAAAATACCCCAGACAATTTAAAAGAAGTCAAAGAAGTCGCTACCGCTCTAGCTGGCGGGGAAGTCATCTCGGTTTGTGTGGGGCTAGAAGTTGAGGCTGTTGATTTTTCGCCAGCCGAAAGAAAAGCCCTGTTTGAAGATATGGGAATCAAACAAGATGCCCTAAGCAGTTTTTTACAGAGCGCTTATCGCCTGCTGGGGTTGAGCACATTTTTTACAACTGGCGAAAAAGAATCCCGCGCTTGGACGTTTGAAACAGGCTCCACTGCCCCAGAGTGCGCTGGCAAAATCCACACAGATATGGAGCGGGGCTTCATTAGGGCAGATTGCATTCCCGCCGAAGAGCTGATTTCGCTCGGCTCCATCCAAGCAGCAAAAGAGGCGGGGAAAGTGGCAGGGGTCGGGCGCGACTACTTAGTTCAAGACGGAGACACATTGGAGATTAGATTCAATGTCTAAGAATTCGGAAGCTAAAAATTTACTGCCAAATAAATCTAATGGCACAAATAAGGCCTCGCCGACCCCCATTATTTTGCCCACCACTACCTCGCACCCCAGCATTTCAATTGTTCAAGCCGATACATTTTTCAAACGGCTCAAGGGAGCGATTGGAAATGAAGGTGGGGCTATTAGAAATGAAGGTCTCAAGACTAAAAAAGAAGCTGGATTAAAAAATGCGACAAGAGACAATGTTTGGCAAAATAAAGCAATACTAATCAAGCCTGCTTGGCTGGGAGTCCACACATTCGGTATGAAGGATGATTTGGATGTGGCGTTTTTGTCTCGTGACCTAAAGGTTCTAAAAATTTCAAGGCTGGTAAAAAACCGATTTGGTTATTGCCTTCGCTCAACATCTGCCCTTGAGGCCCCAGTTGGAAGTTTTAAGTCGTGGGGTTTGGCTGTGGGAGCCCAGCTAGAAATTGCTGATAACTCAATAATTGTTAAGGCACAGTAAATCAAAACCAAAATTGTTTAAGTAAAAACTCAAAAAGAAAATAAAAAGAGCAAAAAACGAACGCCCAGACGATAAAAATAACATATAAGGAAAACTTATAGATAGTATTAGAAAAACTTATATATAAAATTTGAACGTAAGGCTCAAAAAAAGCAATCCGTAAATCAATTAATTCTGTAAATCAATTAATAATGTATAAATCAATTGATGTAAATCTAATGGGATAGGTCAAAAAAACTAAAACTAAAAATAGCTACAAGAGAGCAACAAGACAGCGAAAAACAATTTAAGACACAAAACAATGGAAGAAAAAAATCCACAATCTCCAAACTCTCAGCAAACACTCA
>JAHRAM010000111.1 GCA_020027305.1 Acidimicrobiia bacterium
CCTATACAAAATAAATTGCAAAATACAAAATCCAATCAATGGTTATTTAGCTACACAAAAACTAATTTGTAGAGATCGCAGAGCTTGTGATATATGCCCACAAATGCTACGTTATAAGTCTTTTGAGGATTTAGACTGTCAAGAATAAATTTATTAAGAAAATTTGTGTTTGAAAGATTAGAGTTATGGAAATTTAGTTGATTTTAAGATTGGATGTGTCTAAGAAATGTGTATATAAATTGTCAGAACTGCAATCTAAGGTTCCAGGTTTGTCGGGAAAAACTCTAGCAAATTTCTCATTTTTCACTTGAAGCAAGACAAAGCAGTTGGAAGTTATTCCTGTTGAAAGGTCAACCCCATCAAAAAATTCTCTACCATCATATTTCCCTAGTGCTTGGGTGGCGTTAAGTATATGTTTTCTAGTTAAGCCGTTTACGCCATGTTTTTCTACAACAGTATCAATTAGTTGTTCAAACACTCTTCCTGCTAACCAAGCCCCAGCCGCCCAACTTGGTGGGATTTTTTCACCTGATTTACCTTTGTTGAAATATGTCAAAAATAAATCTAGCTCAACGTTGTATTCTCTTTCATGAAAGGGTAGGAAGTCAATTGCTACAAAAGTCCCTTCTTGGCTTTCATCTTCTGAAAAGCCTGCGGAATAGCAACTTACCACACAGAACCATTTAATATTTTCAAAGCCACCTTGGACCATTGCCTCACTCCGAGTTTTTGCAATAATTTGGTTTGAGGTGGAAAAAACAAAGTCAAGGTTTTTATCGCGTATTACGCTCAAGAATTCACCATGTTGTGCCTGTATGGCTCTTACCGATCCAGCGCGTTCTTCATCCATACTTGCTCCGTCAGATACTCTTTGACCCACTTCTTGCAAGGCACGCACAACTGGCAGAGATGCTGCTATGGCTGAAGGAATATCTGCGGGAATTATAAATATACCACTCCCATTTTTTGGAACCTCGTTTTCACGGAACCAGCTAAAGCCTCCGACATTTGAAGTGTATT
The DNA here is from genome assembly GCA_020027305.1 of Acidimicrobiia bacterium. Taxonomy (GTDB): domain Bacteria; phylum Actinomycetota; class Acidimicrobiia; order Acidimicrobiales; family Hopanoidiivorantaceae; genus JAHRAM01. Next base: position 1,021 of record JAHRAM010000111.1, read on the forward strand.
CTCGCTCACCACCCGTAAGAGGACAAGCACCTTGCTTGCCCGTGACGATAAATGTCGTAGGGTTGCATTGGTGCACTGATTCGATAGCTCGTTCGGCGAGATCTAAAACCCCAGTTGCTTGACCGGCCTTATCTTTGCAGGTGGATGCTGCTTCAAGGTCAATGCTGAACAACGTGGTTGAGCCGACTATGGCAAATGCTTTTTCGCAGGCTGCTAGGTATCCGTTGGTTGTTTCAAGTGGGTTTATTTTCGTATCGTGGTGAGTAATTTTTACTTTTCGGCATGCGAGGCCGCCATTTTCGTTTATGTATTTTTCCCATGCCATGATGCCGTCAACTGAGCCTTGAAAGATTCCAGGGCTTAACGCGTTGTTGACATCGGCCAGCACATATATTTCAATTTCGGTTGCCGACACCCCAATCTCGGTTGACTCAAGTGGGATACTGCAATCATTTTCAGAGCCACTTGTTGTGGTGGGAGGCTGAGCAGTGGCTTTAGTTGATGTTGTGGCAGTTGATGATTGCGAATGGTTGCAAGATGCCAGCAGAGAAACAAAGAGCCCAATGGATAGACAGATAATTAAAAATTTTGCTCCGATTTTTTTTGAAAAAAGTCTGTTAGTCACTGTAGTGATGTCTGTGTGTTCTATTTTTTAATGGTTAGCTTGTTTTTGTTATAAACCTTCAATCATTGAGTTATTTTAATCTTATTCAACTAATTCACCAGTATGGCTAGGCCCATCATCGTAAGACTGAATGGAGTTAATTCGTATTTTTCCGATATTGTGGTCGCCACAGTCTAGAGTTCCCCGCTCTTCTGGGTGAACCCGAACGAACTCTTTGTTTTTAACTTGAACTATGACTACGCAGTTTGATAAATTGGGCTTAGTTTTATATTGAATATTTCCAAACCAGCCGTTGGCATTGAAGCTTTTTAGATTCTTTGCTTCATTTAAAATATTTTGGCGGGTTATGCCGTTCACTCCGTGTTTTGCAACTACTTCTTCTAGTACTTGTTGGAATAGTCGTCCAGACGCCCATGAGAGTGCTGACCAGACATCTGGGAAATCTTTGCCAGTACGTGTCAAGAATAAATCTAGTTCAGAATTGACATCTCTTTCGCTGTAGGGCAAAAATGTTAGCCACATATAAGTTCCTTCTGCTAGTGGAGAATCGCGAAGCACCTTTGTATAGCATTGGTAAAAGCATGTCCAGTTTACATTGTCAAATCCACCTTGTGTCATTGCTTCACCTCTCCATTTCAGTAGAGAGTTGGAGTCAGAGGATGTGCTTGCACAAGTGGCATTACCCTCTTTCATAATTGAGAGCATTTCACCATACTGAGCCTGAATTGCTGATCCGCTAAATCCTCTTTCACCGACATTTATAGTTCCTCTAGATAATGCTCCAATTCTGATGCCAGGCATTGCTAGGTTGATAGTGGAAGGAAGGTCATTGGAGAGAACATAGGCACATCTTTGTGTTCCAAATGTTTCGTGGAGATAAAGTCCTAATCCTTGCTGCACATGAAAGAGACGTGGTTCATCTGCTTCAAACGGGCATTCGCCTTGAATGCCGAGAATTAAAAATACATTAGGCGAGCACTGCTGGGCTGGTTCGGCTGCACCTTCTGCAAAGTCGGGTAAGCCAATTGGGTTACCATCTTTATCATCGCAAGTGTTTAGAGCTTCTACATTAAATGCAAATAGGGCATTTGAGCCGACTTGTGCTAGCGAATCTTCACAGGCAGTTAGAAATCCGTTTTCAGTTTCTATTGGGTTTATTTTAGAATCCCACTTTACTAACTCAACCTCACGGCAAGCCAACCCGCCGTTTTCATTTACCCAGTCGACCCAAGCTTGAGTTCCATCAAAGGCACCTTGGAAAAGACCGGGCGAAAGGGAAGAGCCAACATCGGCCATAACTTGAAGTGTGATTTTGTCGGCGGTTACGCCAATTTCTACTGCTTCTAATACGGCGTCATTACAGGGGTTAGATTTTTCAACAGTTCTGTCTTCGGGTGTCGTTGTCGTTTCTGATGTGGATACTTCTCTGCTGTGGTTACACGCTGCTGCAATAAGTGCTAACCCGATAATGACAGAAGTGAGTTTGAGTGCGGTTTTCATTTTGGCTCTCTTTGTTTATTCCCGTTTTTTCTGCCTGCCCCTCAGAACAGGCATTTTTCACATTTTTCCTATTTCCCTATCTTAAAACATAGCCAAAATTAAAAAAATGCCAGCCCTTAGTGTAAATTTCGTGTTATGGCATGGGATTTTGAAACCGATTCAGATTACGCCAAGCGGTTAATTTGGGTGCGAGAGTTTTTAGACAATGAAATTCTTCCACTCGAAACTCTACTTCACGATGTTTCAGAGGCAGAGTGGAAAAAACTGACCGACTCTTTGAAGCAGCAGGTCAAAGACCATGAGCTTTGGGCGTGTCACCTAGACCCTGAGTTGGGTGGGCAAGGTTATGGACAGGTGAAGCTAGGGTTGCTCCATGAGATTTTGGGGCGGTCATCAATTGCTCCTGGGATTTTTGGCAACCAAGCACCCGATTCTGGCAACGCCGAGTTGCTGGCACTGGGCGGAGACGATGAGCAAAAAGAAAAGTGGCTGAAACCGTTGCTCGCTGGTGAACTGCGAAGCGCCTTTTCAATGACCGAGCCAGATGTGGCGGGCTCTGACCCGACCCTCATCCAGACTGCCGCCGTTTTAGATGGTGATGAATATGTCATTGATGGCAAAAAGTGGTATACCTCTAACGGCTCTCGTGCCGACTTTTTAATTGTGATGGCTGTGACTAACCCTGAAGTTCATCCATATCAAGGAAGTTCAATGTTTGTGGTTCCGACTGATTTAGAGGGCGTTGAGATTGTGCGAGATGTTCCAAACATGCACCATCCATATCCTCCGCCGGGGATGCAGCCAGGTGGGCACGCCGAAGTTGCCTATCGTTCGGTGCGAGTTCCAAAGGAAAATCTTATTGGGTCAGAAGGTGATGGTTTCGTGCTGGCACAAAAGCGATTGGGGCCTGGGCGAATTCATCATGCCATGCGTTGGATTGGGCAAGCCAAGCGGGCGATGGATATGATGTGTGAGCGGGCGCTAACACGGCGAGCCCACGGGTCGCTACTTGCAGAAAAGCAGATGATTCAAGATTTCATTGCTGAGACGCGAATTGAGATTGAATCCACTCGCTTGCTGTGTCTCTATGCTGCTTGGCATATGGATAAGCACGGTTCGTCAAAATCGCGAACCGAGATTGCGATGATAAAAGTTCAAGGAACAAAGATGTTATATAACGCCATCGACCGAGCCATTCAGGTTTATGGGTCGCTGGGCTACTCTGCTGACATGCCACTAGAAGAAATGTATCGCATGGCTCGGGCTACTCGAATTCTTGACGGCCCAGACGAAGTTCACAAAGTAACAATTGCCCGCCAGACTTTAAAGGGCTATGAAGGCGTGGAAGCTCAAGGGGATGAGAGCGGTAGAGAAGGTAGAAAGGGCGAGGTGAAAGAAGGCATGCTTCCAACCGAACATATTCCCACCAGAAAAGAAGCTGCCCTTAAAAAGTTCGGCGACTTGCTGGAAGCTAGAACGGCTAACTCTTAACCTAAATCTTTAAGACAAACTTTTTAGTTCAGGCGTTTAACTAACATCGCCATTCCTTGACCGCCGCCGACACACATTGACTCTAATCCGATTTCTACATCGGCGTCTTGCATTCCGTTCAGCAAGGTGGTCATTATTCTGGCGCCAGTCATCCCGAATGGATGCCCGAGTGCAATGGCGCCACCGTTTAGATTCAGCTTGTCTAAGCTAATGCCGAGGTCGTCAGCGCTTGGAACAACTTGGGCAGCAAATGCTTCATTGATTTCCACTAAATCTACATCGTCTATAGACATCTTGGTTCGCTCTAGAACTTGGGTGATGGCTCCGACTGGTCCTAGCCCCATAATCTCAGGGTTGAGCGATGACACTCCACTGCCTATTATTTGAGCCAGCGGTTTTATACCCATTTCTTTTGCCTTGGTGTCGCTCATAACGATGACGGCAGCAGCCCCATCATTTAGTGGGCAAGCATTTCCTGCCGTGATTGTTCCGCCTGGTTTGAAAACAGGGTCTAGCCCAGCCAGTGCTTCTTGGGTAACGCCATCTCTAATTCCGTCATCAGTTGAGACCACGGTTCCATCTGGCAAGGTGTAGGGAGTTATTTCGTTTTCAAAGAACCCTCTGTTTCGGGCAGCTTCGGCGCGGTTTTGTGACATACAGGCAAACTCATCTTGGCTTTCGCGGGAAACCGATTTGTGTTCGGCGACATTCTCTGCCGTTTGCCCCATTGCAATATATATGTCGGGCAAGCCGTCTTGTGCTTCCCAATCTCCGCCTTCACCAGTTGCTCGGCTGGTGGTTCGGGCTTGGACTTCCTCAAACTTTGCATTCTTAGAACCTTCGGCGCCATCTGACATTCCTGTGCCAAAGCGGCTTACGCATTCTGCCCCGCCTGCAATGAAGCAGTCACCTTCTTCTGACTTGATGGCATGTGCTGCCATGCGAATAGTTTGAAGCGATGAAGAGCAATA
>JAHRAM010000120.1 GCA_020027305.1 Acidimicrobiia bacterium
AACTTGTGAGTTTTCACAAGCTCGCACTGAGAAATAAAACAAATAGAGAAGTTGCTCCAGCCATCAAAACAACCATTGCAATACTTCGCAGTATTGGGCCCAAAATAAGAAACATTATAAAAATTGCATATTGTGGAAATAGTGACTCAAAGGGGCGTCTATTTTTAAAGGCGGCATAGCTTGAGAGAGGAATAGCAACTATTACTGCTATTGAAAATAGTGTAAAGGTTTCTCTTCCGCCGTTTATAGGTAGCCCATCATCAATGATTAATCGAATACCGTTGCTGACTTCCTCTAGCAGTTTAGATACTCCAGTTCGTGTTGGTAGCCCTGCTACCAGTGTTTCGGGCAGGGCAATGTATATTTGAATTGCAAGGCCAAATAAAAATGCGAGGCTATGGCTGATTCCTTTCTTGACACCCAAATGGTTCATAAGTATCAAAAACAAGCACAAAAGTAGCGTTAGTAGAAGTAGGTTGCCAAAATGTGAGCCATCTGAAAACGAACGGAGAGAAGCTGTTACTGTAACAAGCGACAAACCGAGAAAAGAAAGCTCAACAATAAATTCGCGGATTGGGTTTACTGGTTTTTGCATTTTTATAATGTCATAGATTAGCTAACACTGTTTCAAGTGGCCTATCTTTTGGTATTGAAACAGATGAGTAGCTCATGGGTAGCTCATTTGAAAAATAGAAAAAGCGAATATTGGAAGTAGAAAATTTATTCTCTGCTAGTTGGATTTTGTCTGTTTCGCTTAAATCTCCAAGAAGCACTAAGGCTATGTGGGCATTTGGACGTTTTAAAAATCCATAGGTTTTGTTTGTTAGAAGTTCAGCCCTTTCATCTGCTTGATTTAAAAGGCATAGAAAATCCATTATTTCGTATCCATTAGTAAAAGCTGTTTGTCCATCTGCTGTTTGAATAAAGACACTTCCACCCATCTGCTCAACTGAGCTAGCCATACTGGCTGCCACTGAAACCATTCTCTCAAAGGCTTCTTTTGAAACTTCTGATTGGTTGTCTATAAAGGGTCGATTGTCTATAAAAATTGAAATAGATAGCTGCTCACCTTCTAGGGATTCATATTGTTTCAATTTCAGGGTGCCAGTTCGAGAAGAAGATTTCCAGTGAATATCCTTTGTGTCGGCACCTGGCTCGTAGTCTCTCAGTGTGTAAAATTCCTTTTCTTGGCTAAAGCCCCTTGAGCTTTTTCCAAATTCAGTTATATTTGTAAATAGAGAAACTGGTAAAACCACTGGATGAACTAAAAGCGTTGCCTCTGCTTTGGTTTTTTTGGTGCTGTTTACAAGACCAAATGGGTCGCTTGCGATTAAGGTGAGGGGCCCCAACCTAAGCGGCCCGCGTTCTTGAGTTTCTATTTTGTATGCAATTGTGTTTTCAGTAATGGCTTCTGCATCTTCTAGTATCCCATCTCGAAGTGATGTTTGAATTGGAAAGCCAAAATCCTTTCTAGGTTTTTGAAATGTGACGGTCAAGGTAGCTGTCTTAAAGCAGGGAACTCTTATAGGGTTGACTGCACAACTAGCAGAAATTTTTGAAAGATACCACTTGCTGAAAAACGCCAGCATAGGCAATATGATTGCACATATAGAAAGGATGGTTATTTCAAATAGACCGAATACCCTTCCTAGGGTAAGCCCAAGAGCTGAAAAAATTAATGCCCCCCACCCACGGGCAGTGAGTCGGCTACCTACCCGTTCTTTAGTTGTTGACTCCATTCTATGTTTTGTTAGTGATTAGTGGGGTAGGAACTGTTTGTAAAATCTCATCTAAAATCTGGGTGCTGGTCATTGCTTCTGTATCTACTGGATAGATGCGATGGGCGATGCTTGATTTTACTAGTGGTTTAATGTCTTCAGGCGTTACAAAGTCTCTTCCGCTTACACAAGCATGGGTTTGTGAAATTCTCTGTAAATCTAAAGTCGCCCTAGGAGATATTCCCTGTGAAATATTTGGATGGTTTCTTGTGGCGTTTGCAATGTCGACTAAATATTGGCGAATAGGCTCAGCTACAAAAACTTCAGCTGTTGATTTCATGGCAGTTATAATGGAGTCTAAATCAACCACTGATTTCAAGGTTTCTAGTTGATTGTCTTGTTGGTGGGTGCTTAACATCTCAACTTCACTTGTTGCATCGGGGTATCCCATATCAACCACAGATAAAAATCTATCTAGCTGGCTTTCAAGTAGTGGGTATGTACCATGAGCCTCAATTGGGTTCTGGGTAGCGATAACCATAAATGGTTTGGGCAGGGAATAGGTTTTTTTGTCGATGGTGATTTGTGCCTCTGCCATTGCTTCAAGTAGAGCTGATTGAGTTTTAGGGGAAGTTCTATTAATTTCATCTGCCAAAACAAGGTTGGCAAAGATAGGCCCATGATGAAATTCAAATTCCCCTTCTGAAGGCTTCCAAACCGAAACCCCTAAGAGGTCAGATGGAAGAAGGTCGGGGGTGAACTGGATTCTTGAAAACTCTGAGTCAATTGAGCGAGCCAGCGATTTTGCCAGCATGGTCTTTCCTAGTCCAGGGGAGTCATCAATCAATATGTGCCCTTGAGACAAAAAGCAAATTAATACCTGATTAACGACATGACGTTTACCTTTAACAACTTTTTCCATATTTGATGCTATGGATTCAAAAATTTCAGGGACTTGTGACAAAATAATTCCTTTCTATTGCTTTGCTTAGCCTATTTCTGTTTACTTCTTTTTCTGTTTATCTCTATTTCTGTTTATTTCTATCTATCTTTATTTATCGGTGTGATTTGTTTTGGCTCGGTCTTGCTTTACTATGTTTGCCTCTCTATGTCTCTCTATGCCTTTAGCTCCATATTATTATTTTTTATTATTTTTATCTGAGTTTTTGAAACACAGAATTCTTACAATTATGTCTATTCTACTATATGCCCACTAAATAGTGGCTCAGTAGTAAAATTGTTAATAAATTCAACCAGAAAAGCAAATGCCAGCAAAGCACCGACAAAGAATTGATGAGCCAAGAAAGCCAGACCCGTTTCCAGGGTGGCAGGTTCGTTTTGTGTGGGCAATTTTAATTCGTCCATATATGTGGGTGTCATTTGTGATTCAAATGCTTCGACTTATTCCACGTCCAACTTATATTAGTAATCGCATCAAAACACTTTTTAACAAAAAGAAATATGAGAAAAAGATACAGAGTAGTTTGGGCGACTATTTGAAGATGCGTGCTGAGATTTCACATGGAAACCCTGATGAGCCAAATCGAGCTAGTGACATAATGGAATGGCTGTTTTGGTGCAGAAAGCAACAGAAACTTTTGTAGCAAAAATAAAAAAATCGTCACCGTGCCTGAAAATTGTGCTAAAAATCAAAATAGTGCTTCAAATGGAAGTTAACAAGAAATGTCAAGTGCATTAGTTTTAAATATCACAGAAGATCCGCTGAGCGTGGTTGCCGCCAAACGTGCTGCCATTTTAGTAATGGAGGGTAAAGCAGATGTTGTATGCCCTAGCGACCTAAAGCTCAACTCTGAACACCTAAGCATAGATGTCCCTTCAATCATTCGTTTAAAATATTATGTGCGGATTTCCTATGAACGCCCTAGAACAATTTCTCGCAGGAGCATTTTTGCAAGAGATGGGCATAGGTGCCAGTATTGTGGTGATAGGGCAGACAGCATTGACCATATAGTGCCAAAGAGCAAAGGGGGCAAACATGTTTGGGAAAATGTGGTGGCAGCTTGTAAGTCTTGCAATTCAAAAAAGCAAGACTATATGTTAAAAGAGACCTCTCTCAAGTTGATGTGCCAACCAAAAACCCCAGGTATCTTCACTAGGCTTTTACTAAGTGGAAGAGAAGCCCCTGACCATTGGCAGCCCTACTTAAAAAATGGGGTTGCTTAAATTTTTTGTTTAAGTATTTGTTTTGAGTCAAGGCAACTCCTTTTCTTACAAAGACTCAAAGAGCAAAAATGGCTGGAGCTTTAATGAGCTAGCGCAAGAAGCTGTTGAGCATCATCGGCAGCCATATCCTACTGGCAGGCGAGAAGTTTTTGTTGTCTCAACTACTCGCCCTGCAATTGTTTTAGGTAGCTCTCAGTTAAAAGGCTTGCCTACAAAAGATTTAATCACACAAGATTTGCCAGATGGAACAGATGTAGTTGTTAGAAAAAGCGGTGGGGGATTGGTTTATCTACATCCCAATCATTTTGTTTGGATAGATGTTTGTATTCCAGCAGACGACCCTCTTTTTCTAGAAGACATTTCAAAATCAGCGAGATGGTTAGGTGATGTTTGGTGCGAAGTTTTTTCCTCCCTTGGCATTTTGGCAGAAGTTTATAATGGGACTTATATACGAGGTGTAAGCAGTGGATTCAAAAACTCAAAAAGCAAATTAGCAAATCCAAAGAACGAATTAGAAATATGTTTTTTATCGCGTGCATCTGGTGAGGTCATTACAAAAAACCAACCTGCTTCTCTAGATAAAAAACTAGTTGGAATATCTCAGCGGCGAACAAAGAGGGGGGTATGGTTTCAGACATTTTTACATCTTGAATGGCGCCCCGAATTGTTTTTGCCTTATTTGACACCTTATATATATATGTCAAAAGAAGACCAAGAGAAGTGTTTGGAAGAGTTAAGATTTCAGGTTGCTTCTATTTCTAACATCCACAATGGTGATTTCAACAGTAACAGAGAAAAAATAATTCAAACTTTTTTCTCAAAAATAAGCCAAATTTAGGCTTATTTCCAAGTTTTTCTCTAATTTTCCCAAGAAGTGCTTGCAAAATGGTGAAAAGTGGGCTAATATGGGAACTTGTGGAAGCACTAAAAATAAATGACAATTAAAAAGAGCAATTAGAAATGGCAATGGATTTTCTTGTTGGAACACACGAACGAAGCGTCGACGACAAAGGGCGTCTTTCTCTGCCAGTTGCCTTTCGAGAAAAGCTAGGTCTTACCTGCTTTGTCTCTCAACTGCCAGGAAGCAAGTGCGTTGGCATTTGGACGGTAGATGAATTTCATTCCACAATAAAAAGACTTAGGTCGTTTGCAGAAAGTGAAGAAGAGGGGCAGAACCAACTTCGCCAATTTGCAGCATCAGCTCATGAAGTAAAACAAGATAGAAGCGGGCGAATAATGATTCCACCCCAGCAAAGAGAAGCAGCAGAGTTGGGTAAAGAAGTTTTAGTTTGCGGTGCAGCGACCAGAGTTGAAATTTGGAGTCAGAGGAATTGGGAACAAATTGTTAGCTCATCTGAACAGAGCAAGGAGACTTGGCTTTAAACACATTGATAAAAATGAAACTTTTGATGGATATGAAACTACACAAATCGGTGATGTCGGCAGAAGTGTTAGAAACATTTGCCAACATCTCACCAGAAGGTTTTTTTCTTGACGCCACACTTGGCGATGGTGGACATGCAGAAGCGATTCTGTCTGCTCATGAGCAAATTCAGCTCGTGGGTTTTGATAGGGACGCGCAGGCAATAGAACGGGCTGAGCATCGCTTAGCCCGTTTTGCCAACCGTGTGACATTTGTAAATGTATGTTTTGAAGAACTAGATAAAGAACTCACTCGACTGAGCATTGATGAAATTAGCGGAGCTATTTTTGATTTAGGTATTAGCTCTAATCAGCTAGATGACAGCGAACGTGGGTTCAGCTTTCAAACAGACGGACAATTAGATATGCGAATGAATCAAAGTCAAGAATTTATGGCTGCAGACATCATAAATGAATGGAGTGAAGAAGAAATAGCAAATATTTTATATAGCTATGGAGATGAGCGAAACAGCAGAAGCATTGCAGCAGCTATTGTTGAAAATCGTCCGCTTTACTCAACTATAGATTTGGCGGAGTTAATCAAATCCGTTTCAAAAAAGTTTAACGGCATTCATCCAGCCACTAGAAGTTTTCAGGCTCTTCGCATTTGTGTAAACAGGGAGCTTGAACAAATTGTGCCGGCTCTAGAACAGGTTACTGCTCGATTAATTCCAAAAGGAAGGGTAGCAATTCTGTCTTATCACTCAGGCGAAGACTCACTTGTGAAGGCTTATTTACGCGATTTAGAAAAGGAACCAGATTTTTCGCTCATAAGTCGAAAAGCAAAAAAGCCCACTCAGCAAGAAATTGAAGAAAACCCAAGAGCCAGAAGTGCTCGCTTTCGCTCATTTGAATATATCCCAATATGAAAAACAAAAAAGTTAAAAAAGGAAAGCCAGATAGGCCTGCCCTAAAAGCAGTTTCTGCTGCGGGGATAACAATAGTTTTGGCTGGAATTTTGGGTTCTACAACTGTGAGCGCTCTCAGCATGGAATCTCAGCACCAAGTAAATAATCTCAGAGACAAAATTTCTGAAATAATGGAACAGAACAGAGCTTTAAAAGTGAAGCTTGCTCAAGCGGAGTCTCCAGTAATTGTTAGAGACCTTGCCAAAGAGTGGGGAATGGTTGAAGCAAGCCCCACATATTTACCAAGAACAAATCTATCAGGTGAAACGCCATAAGGAGATGGAAAATAGTGTCATTAACCCCTCCTTTGGCCAAAGAGCGCAATCTGCCGCCGACCAGTCAAGGCTCAAAAGAAGCTGACAAAACTGCCTTTCTCCCTCCCAAGGCACGACTGGCGGCGGCAGGCGTAGTTATTTTTCTACTTGTCGCCATCATTTTTGGGCGGCTATTTTTGCTTCAGGTGGTTTCCCCAGATAGATATGTGGAATGGGGAAAGGCCCAACGTTCTAGAGAGTTTTCAATAGCTGCACCTAGGGGTGACATCTTAGACAGAAATGGTGAGCCGTTGGCTGTTTCATTACGGGTAAGCACCATTTGGGCAGACCCGCAATTAGTAACTGAACACAGAAAAGTGTCACAAGCACTTTCACCCATTTTAGAAATGAAGCCTACCGAGTTGATGAACTTACTGACCAAACGTTCTCGCTTTGTTTATCTAAAGCGAAAAGTGTCAAGTCAAGTTGCCGAACAAGTAGCTGATTTGAAGTTCCCAGGCGTTTATTTGCTTCCAGAATATCAAAGAAAGAGTCCTGCTGGTGAAAACCTTGGCTTATCAGTCGTTGGATTTGTGGGAAGTGAAGATCAAGGGCTGGGAGGAGTTGAATATTCTTTCAATGAACTTCTAACGGGTGAAAATGGGCAAGTTTCTTTTGAGGGAAGTGTTAGAGGAAATGTGCTAGACCCTGATCTCCTTAGGTCTTCACCAGCCCGTCAAGGGAGCAACCTTCAATTAACCCTTGACAAGAATCTTCAACACGAAGCAGAGCGATTGATAATAGATGCTGTTACTGAATATAAGGCATTAAGCGGAACCATTTTGGCAACCCGCCCAGCAACAGGGGAGATACTTGCTATGGCAACTGCTTTATCACATGATGCCCCAAACATTGAACCAGGCCAATATAGCGAAAGTAAAAAAGATAACAAAGATAGCGAAAGCACCACAGAGCGGATTGCCGTAATTTCAGATGACAACAGAGCTTTAACTTGGGCCTATGAACCAGGTTCTGCCTTAAAGCCAGTGCTGTTTTCAGGAATTTTTGAATCTGGTGTTGGAACGCCAGATAGTCTTAAAGAGGTTCCCGACACACATTTTTTATATGACTCAAAGTTTAGCGATCACATTCCCCACGATCCAGAAGAGTGGAACATCTCTGACATTGTCACCGTTTCTTCAAATGTAGGAACAATCCTCTGGGCAGAAGAGTTAGGGCGAACGCATTTTAATTATTTCTTAAAGCAGTTTGGTTTTGGTCTCCCCACCAATCTTGAGCTTCCAGGTGAAAGTTCTGGACTGCTCCTTAATCCTAAAGATTATTCTGGAACCTCACTTGCAACAATTCCTTTAGGTCAGGGAATATCTGTTACTCCAATACAACTACTTTATGCCTACAATGCCATTGCAAATGGTGGGGTTTATGTTCCACCTCGTTTGATAGTAGCAACTGGACAAGGTGAAAATTGGAATCCATACCCAACTGTAGCAGGCTCGCAAAGAGTTATCTCAAAAGATGCAGCTATGTCTATGAACAAAATTCTCAGTCGAGTTGTAGAGGAGGGAACAGGTGAAGCTGCGAAAAACAAGAATTACACAGTGGCAGGAAAAACTGGCACCGCAAGAAAGCCTCAACCTACAGGGGGATATGTAGATGCCGCTGGAAATTTTCATTATATAACAACATTTGCTGGATACTTTCCAGCTGAAAAC